>NZ_JACJFB010000012.1:0-153971 GCF_014164325.1 Pseudoalteromonas sp. SG43-4
GTGTAGCATTTGCTATGTGAAAGTAGGACATTACCAGGCTTCAAATTGTAGAGAGCCCGACTAGAAATAGTCGGGCTTTTTTACGTCTGTAGAAAAGTGAAATGCGCGCAATTAACATACACTCACAGCAACACCCATCACGTAGGTCGGGCGAGCACAGCGACTCCCGACGTTAAAATCACAGCAAAATCCCTCAATATCTCAGTGGGCCAATCCAGTAGCATTTGCTATGTGACTCTCCACCGCTGTGGGCACTACGACATTACCAGGCTTCAAATTGTAGAGAGCCCGACTAGAAATAGTCGGGCTTTTTTACGCCTGCAGAAAAGTGAAATGTGCGCAATTAATATAGACTCATACCAACACCATCAAGTAGGGCGGAAAAATAGATCACTTAATTAAGCGAATTGGTATAAAAATAAAATTGTGAACTACCGAATTTACGTTTTCGGTTTGTGTAAGCAGTTGTTTAGGTGAAGTATCAAACAAAATTTATAAATTAGTTTGATTAGTTGATTATAACTCGTTAACTAACCACAGACTTAGCTTGTTTATGAGGGCAATGAATACTAATATGATTTCATGATCTTATAACTAAATCTATTGGCTTAGTTGTTTTAAAATTACTACCAATAATGATTGTGAGCTGTAACTTAAATGCCTTATGAAACATTTGTAGATGACTCTGCATCGCTAGTTGAATTTACCCGAGTTTACTTAGCTATTTTTTATACTTTTGTTGCCGGATTTTATACATTTAGAATTATTTATAAAAATCGAAATACACCATCAGGCGTTATTTATCCCGGTGATAAATTTTGTACTAGTTGGTGGAACCATATGGTTTTTAAGTTTTTCAGAGCTGCTATTTGGTTTGTATGTGTAGTGAGAGTGTTTGTACCTGAGTTAGATAGCTATCTTGGGCTATTCCCAATACTCAATGGCTGGCCAGGCGTATTATTTGGCGATGTATTATTGACCGCAGGCTTTATTTTAACGATGTTTGTACATTTTCAGATGGCAGCCCTTTGGCGTTCAGGAATTGATCCTAAGGGACCACATGAGCTTAAAACATCAGGATTATATGAATACTCTAGAAATCCGATGTATTTAGGTATCGTAGCAGCACAAGTAGGTTTCTTTTTAGCCTTACCTAGTATATTTAGTTTGATCTGCTTAGTGGTTGGTTTAATTGCTATATATAGACAAACTTTAGTTGAGGAAGCTCATTTAGCCCATCGTTTTTCTATAGAATATAAAGAGTATAAACAACTAGTCCCTCGCTGGTTATAGCTTGGGATTGAGCTTTAAATACGTGGATTTTTAAGGCAAAAGTAAAGAAGTGTTCTGTGTTGGCTTGCTAAAATCTAGCACGATAGACATAAATAAGATCACTTCTTTTTGTTTTATACCAATTCGCTTAATTAAGTGATCTATTTTGAGGATGTAAAGCGTGTTGATAGCTAGGCAAAAAAATTGCTATTTAGTTGTTCTAAATGAGAATTTTTTAACACAGGTAGCGACCCGTTTAGCCCCGCAAAATGATTAAGTATTATTGCGGATTGGTATTATATACTTTTCCATAAACTCTTGTTTAGTAATTGCCTTTGAAAAAATGTAGCCTTGAATATAATCACAAGCAAGCTGCTTTAATAGGTCATACTGTTTTTGTGTCTCAACTCCTTCAGCAACCACCATTACGTCTAGATTGTGAGCCATAGTGATAATAGCTTTCACGAGAGCAATACTATTATCGTTTGATTCTATATCGTTGATAAATGAGCGATCTATTTTTAAAATATCTATAGCTAAGCGCTGTAAATACGCCAAAGAAGAATAACCAACACCAAAGTCGTCAATCGCAATATCTATATTAATAGTGCTTAAGCGTTTTAATTGTCGTTGTATTGACGAGTCGGGATCCATTAAAGTATTTTCAGTGACTTCAATTAAAATGGTGTTTGCGGGTAGTTGGTACTTTTTACTTGCAACAATCCATTCATCCACCCAGCAACCAGCGCGGTCAATTTCAAGAGGTGATGTATTTACACTGACTTGAATTGCCTTTTCACTTAAAACATTGAATTGGACGGTATCTTGAATTGCTTGAGATTTTACCCATTGGCCGATATCGTTTATTAATCCGTTTTTTTCAGCGACAGGTATAAATTCATTTGGCCCTATTAGGCCTCGTTCAGGGTGATTCCAACGAATTAGAGCTTCAGCTTTTGGTACTGATTTCCCGTCAATTGAAAATATAGGTTGGTAAAATAATTCAAATTGGTTTTTAACAATTGCAGTGCGTATCTCCTCAATTAGACGACGCTTTTCTGTGGCTTTTTCTTCGATGGCGTAGGAGAAAAACTCATAGCGATTCCGCCCTTTATTTTTAGATAAATACATCGCTTGGTCAGCGCGTCTAACTAGCTCTTCTACTGTTAAACCATCAGCAGGGAAAAATGTTAAACCTATGCTTGCGGTAACATACACTGTTTCTTTTTTTACTTTAATGCTCTGCATTAAGCTGCTTTTTACTGCTTCGGCAACTTTTGATGCTTCATCAGGACTATTTACACCCTCTAAAATTAATGTAAATTCGTCACCACCTAAACGTGCGACTGTATCTTTAGTCGTTATACAACTTTGCAGTCTTGTGGCTACTTGGTGTAAGAGTAAATCACCGTAGTCGTGACCTAGGCTGTCATTTACTTCTTTAAAGCCATCCAAATCTATAAATATAAGGGCGAACTTCATTCCCTTAATACTTACTAAGCTTTGTAGTTTTTCGTAAAAATAACGTCTGTTCGGTAAGTCGGTTAACCCATCTTGGTAGGCATATTGTTGCAACTGAATATTCGCATTTTCAAGTTCATTAGTACGCAGTCTCACTTGGTTTTCTAATGAATTTTCTCTTTGCTCAATGTTGTATAACATAGCATTAAAACAAGAGGTTAATTGTCCTACTTCATCTTGTGATAGCTGTTTAGCGCGTAAGCTATAATCATGTGATGTGGTTATTTTATTTGCTGTTTGAGCTAAATATAAAATAGGGTTTAAAAAGCGACGCCTTAATAAAAGAGATAAAATTAGGCTGATGGCAAAGGTGAATACCATCAAAATCATTATAAATTTAAAGTAAAAAGTAATTCTGTCTTGAATGTAGCTGTTGTTAGCGCGTATTTTTAATATACCGTAATCATGCATATCGAGTTGAAGGGGTGTACTTACTTCAATACTTTGCTCCATATCTTCATCTTCGGATTGCGCAATAACAAGTTCCTCACCAGTCATACTTGTTACCATTATACTAATAACATCTGATCGTATAAGTATTGGGTTTATAAGCTCTTGCACTGCATCAATATCATCAAACATAAGTGCTGTAGTTATATTCGGTGAAAGCATTTTTGACAGAGAGCCCAAGCTTTCTATTTGTTCCTCTTTAGCGCTGGTTATTTCATAAGCACTAAATACAATGGTTACTGTCGCGGTTGATACAAGTGCAACACTCATTAAGATAAATAGTAATTTTTTGCTCATCGTATTTAATGCAAATAGTTTTTTCATTGCACTACCTATCTACAACGCGGGCAAGGCGTAGCACTTTTGAGCTCATAGTAATGCCTGCATCTTTAAGCTGCTTCGGAGCAATTTCAAAGCGAATTTTACCACTGGAAAGAAAAAACCTGATATGACCGCCATTTTCAATAAATGTGTCTGTTTCACCAATGAGCATAACGTTTTTCAGCTCTAAAGGTGTTATGTTTTGCCATTCGATAAATGTATCAGAGGTAATAAATAGCATGTTACACGCCGAGGTTGTTACTTCATCCAGAGTGATTAATTTATTGTATAGAGGTAAGTTTTTTATAGTGCGACTTTTTAAAGCGTTGTTAGCCGCATCAATAAAGTATTTATCAGGGCTACAAATAATAAATTCATTAAGAGATTCTAAATGATAATCCCAGTGCCCAAAACGTGCAAAGTTATATAAGAAGCCTGCTTTTAGCATGTATTCTTTTTCAACAGCGCCAACGCTGGCACTAAGAAGTGTCAACGTTATTAAGCTACTGTGAATTAAACTTCTTAATTTAATCATCTAATTAACTTAGAAATTTGCTGAAATTGTAAATGTAATACATTCATCAATATAGTTTGGTAATGTATAGGTTTCGCGCGTATTATTGTACTCAATATGTGAACCTGCAAAGAGGTTTTTACCCGAAATTGCAGTAGACCACACAGGTGTTGCTTGCCAATTCCAACTAACATCTAACGTTGTGTAATTATCAGTGTTATATGCATTTGAGTTTATTGCGCGCAATGTCGCAAACACATTATGGTTGGTTAAAAAAGAATAATCGGCTTTTGCAAATAACTGCCTGTTTTTAGAGTCATAGCCGATTGCGGGCTCTACTCGAGGAGGTAAATCGTAGTTATAATCGGTGTAACTATAACCAAACTCAGTATTGAGATTATCAACAGGTTGCCACGATACAACTAGGTCGAACCCTTTAGTGGTCGTGTCTGCTACAGATGCAAAGTCTAAATCTATGCGAGTCATTGTTAGTGCTTGAAATACTTCTGGGATTCTCCCTGCTAGAAATAATTCAAGTATAGGTGTGAATTGTTCAGCATGCGTATTCATATCAATAACCGCTACGTTATTAGCATCGGTATAATAAGTAGAAAGATCCAATGACCAATCGTTAGCAGTAAAACGGTAGCCTAATTCATAAGATAGATAGTTTTCAGATTTAACTTTGTCGTTACCATTTAGGTAGGTTGCAATTCGGTAGTCGTCTATTTTTCCAAAGCCAGAGCTTAAACCGGTAAGATCTTTAATTTCAGTACCATTAACTTTAAAGTTGTCGTTAAATTCAATCAATGTTGGTGTACGTACACTTCTCGATATAGCACCCCAAGTAAGGTGGTAATCTACTGGTTTGTATATAAGCCTTGCTGACGGTTGATTTTCCCAGCCAGTTAAATCGTTATGATCAAGCTTAGTACCAATAATAAAATCGAGTGTATCAGGCGTCACATTGTATTGAGCTTGAACAAGTGCACCAAACTGTTTGAGGTTATCAAAGTTTTTATCGCTATCTAAAAATACACTTTCTGCGAAAGAGATAGAGTTATACCGGTAGTTTAATCCCCAATCTAGCTGTAGAGATTGGTATATGAAGTTCATTTGATAATCAATATCTATCGATTCAAAATCTTCTTTAATATAATCTTGGGAACCATTTTGTTTCAGCCAAGAAATTTGTAGCATTTGATTGGCATCGGGCGACACTCTGTTTTCAAGGCGTGCCATTATGCGTGAGTCTGTTCGCTTTAAATCATCTGAGAATGAAATGTTTTCGTTGGTTTCATCTATAACACCTCGGTAGTTTTGACCAAGTGTTGAGTGAGTAACGTCCCCCTGTAGTAGCGCAGACCACTCATCATTAGGGGTAAAGTCAGCCCGAAAACCTAAAGAATTTTGTTTAGTTGTATCGTTAGGTGCGAGTAAGATCCCTTTTTTTGATTCATTCGCATCTTTTACATGACCATACACACGGTAGCTGCCTATGTTACTTATATCACCACCGTAACGAAGATTTGCATCAACATTTATTTGATTACCAGTTGTTACGTTTGCGTATCCACCGCGAGTATCAATACTGTTTTTAGTAATGATATTAATCACGCCATTATTTGCGTTACTACCCCAAAGTAATCCGCCTTGTCCGCGTATTACTTCAATGCGTTCAATGTCATACAAAGGAACGTTGAGTGTTTCCCAATAAACTGCAGCAAATTTTGGGGTATATAAGCTTTGTCCGTCAATCATAACCAATAGCTTGCTAGAAAATCGAGAGGCAATACCTCTTGATGAAATAGCCCATTGATTGTTATCGAGCTGACGTACAATTAAACCAGGCACCATTTTCAGTGCTTCAGGTACTGATGTAGCACCAGAGTTAGTAATTTGTTCTTTACTTAATACATAAATAGATGAAGCGGTATCAAATGCTGATTGCGCTCTTTTCATCGCAGAAGTTGCTTGTACATCCATGCCCATTAAAGCATCAAGGTCGAGGTCTTCATCTTCAAACGGCTCGGCCGTTAAGAGAGGGCAAACAAAAAGTAATGGCCAAAACAAACGTTGTGATATTTTCACCCAAAAGTCTCCTGCGCAATCAAAAAATCAAAAACAGTCTTTGTTTTTGTAACACATGTGATATCACACAATATTAACATACATTAACAGTGTAAAAGCATAAATGAGATTAAATCAAGGTAGCTAATTTTGTAGTAGTTAAAAGGTCTAATTTCGCCCAATTGAACTGTAAAAATATAGTTAAATGAACTTTATAAGTATATTTATTAAAGAGTCAGTGAAATGTAAGTAACTGATAAATATATGTTTATATACAACTTAAAATTTAGTCTATTTCAGAATAACTTCAAAGTATTTATGGTTATTAAATATTTAATCTTAACTTTTTCGTGTCATGCTTCTCAAAGCAATATTAATTATATGGGCACAATTTATACCTAGCCCTGTGTTATCTGCGATTGTGGTTTAATTATCTTTGCTTTTGTTAAAGCTATATAGAATACTTAAATTTGCTTGGTTTTGCTTTAAAGGCACCAAAGTATGATAAAAAATGAATTAATTAATGTAGAAGAAGTACTCGATTTAATGCTTGATGCCGTTTGTGTGGTAGATAAACAAGGCACATTTGTTTTTGTAAGCGCAGCATTTGAGCAAATTTTTGGTTATACGGCCGACGAAGTTGTAGGCAAAAAGATGATTAACTATGTTTACGAAGGTGATCATTACAAAACGCATAACGCCGTAACTTCGCTATTGTCTGGCGAAACGGTAAACCCTCGCTTTGAAAACCGCTGGATGAGAAAAGATGGTCAATTAGTCCATATATTATGGTCTGTTCGTTGGTCAGAGCAACATCAAGTAAGAATTGCAGTAGCGCACGATATAACTGAGCGAAAAGTAATGGAAGAGCAGCTCCATTACATGGCTCGGCACGATGTGTTAACTGGTTTGCCTAATCGCTCTTTATTGATGGAGCGATTAGAAAAAGTAATTATTAGTGCAACTACAAACAACACATTTTTTTCTTTACTGTTTATAGACATAAATGGCTTTAAAGCAGTAAACGACACCCACGGACACGAAACTGGCGATAAGCTTTTATGTGCTATAGCAAAAAGGCTTTCAGCGTCGGTTAGGCATTACGACACAGTAGGGCGTTTAGGTGGAGACGAATTTTTAATTATTTTAGATAATTTAAGTTCTAGCCACGAAACCGTCAGAATAAAAAATAAAGTCCTCACTGAGTTTAAAGCTGTCTTTAAGTTAGATGACGTACTACTAAATATTTCCCCCAGTATTGGCATTGCAAACTACCCAGAGCACGGACAAACAGATCATGAACTTATAAAATATGCTGATCAAGCTATGTACAAAAATAAACAACAAGGCTTAGATAACGTAACCTATTTACCTTAAAAAATTATGCTGAACTACCACCTTAGACAGCTCATCTTCACAACGCCCTTAACTACAATACATTACTTACCGCCACATTTTTAATAGCGGTTTTCCAGCGCTGCGTTAAAAATCTATAAATGCTCTTACAGCAGTTTGTAGGTAGTTCCTTGATAAATAAACTGCACAAGTTATGTCTGGGTGATAATGAAGGCAATTACCGTATAGGCAGTAATACATTTTTTACTAATGATGCAGGCGAAAGCAAAGTTTCGGTCACTGATTACGCAACAGCAATGGTTGATGTAGCGCAAAATGCAGCGCACGTAAATCAGCATATTAGTATTGCCTACTAATATGGTTACTAATCAAAAGCGTTTGATTATTTTGATATAACAATACTGGCTCACAAGGCTAAAATAATTTAATCTGAGCGTATTAATTCTTATTAAATTATTTGCCTTATGAGCCTTCTTTTTTCTCTTGCGTTAGCAAGCCTTCCCGCTTTACCTGAGCCTGTTGCAAATAATGCTGTGGCTAAAGTTATTGTAAAAAACCAGCCCTACTTTTTAAGCTTTATGGGGCTGGGGCGCGATAAACAATACTCGTCAGTGCATAACAAAGTGTGGACGCTTAAAGTTGGCGATTCACAGTGGCAATCTAAAGCTGGTGTGCCTTCAAGCTTGCCATTAAAAGGGCGCTTAGCAAGCACCGCAGTCGGCTTAGGCGAGTACGCTTATGTGTTTGGCGGCTATACGGTAGCAGAGGATCATACTGAAGTTTCAAGCCCCGACGTATATAGGTACGACGTAATAAAAGATACCTACACTCATCTTGCGAGCATGCCAGTACCCGTAGACGATAGCGTAGCGCTGAGCTACAAAGCGCGTTACATTTATCTAATTAGCGGTTGGCATAACGACGGCAACGTAAACTTAGTACAAGTATACGACACGCAAAATAATACATGGCAACAAGCCTCGCCATTTTTAGGTGAGCCTGTATTTGGCCAAGCCGCTGCTATTAGTGGTAACACCATTGTTATTTGTGATGGCGTTAAAACACAAGCTAATCCTGATTCGCGTCGCTCGTTTGCAGGTGTAGCACAGTGCTTAAAAGGCACAATAGATTCAACTAATCCACAAAAAATAGATTGGCGTACGTTGCCACATCCAACAGGCACTGCTCACTACCGAATGGCAGCCACCAGCTATAATGGCAATATTTATATGATGGCAGGCTCTAATAACCCATATAACTACAGCGCAATAGGTTACGACGGCAAACCTGCACCAGCAAGTGACCATGTTTGGCGCTTTAGTATCAAAAAAAACGAATGGCAGATTTTATCCCCAGTTGAAGTAAAGAGCATGGATCATCGTGGCTTACTTGAGCACAGTGGGGTTTTATATCGAATTGGCGGCATAGATAATAATCAGCAAGTAAGCGCTAACGTGCTCGGTTACGAGGTTGAAAAGTGAACACTCTTTACATTACAGGAGCGGGAGTCAGCGCAGCCAGTGGTATTCCCACCTTTAGAGGGGAGGATGGTTATTGGACCATTGGCAGTAAAAATTATACGCCTATGGAAATGGCAACGCGCGCAATGTATCAAAACGCCCCAAAAGAGTTTTTAGCATGGTATTACCATCGCTTTGCAACGTATCGCAACCATGGCCCAAACGACGTACACCATTGGCTAAGTGACAAAAACCTAATTACTCAAAACATAGATGGGCTTGATGGCAAAGCGGGTAACAAAAATTACATAGCGATACACGGCAGGCTTGATCAAATGACCTTATTTCATGAGCAAGGTGAGCCAGTCACGCCACTTGCCACCCCGTGGGATAGCGTAGACGAAAACTGCCTGCAAGAGTCTCTTTTTGAGCTATTTAATATTCAAAACCAAACGCCTGAGCTAAACCATTCATTTAAGCCCTTTGTTTTATTATTTGACGAATACTACACCGAGCTTTACAGAATAACACAAGCACAACAGCGTATGTTCAACGCCGATAAAATTGTATTTATGGGCACCTCGTTTAGCGTCAATATTACGCAAATGGCAATTGAAATAGCCCGAAATTACGACATTCCTGTTGAAGTGGTTGACCCTGAACCTGCACATATTTTGCACGCTAACGTCACATATAAAAAAATGAATGCATTAGATTACATTCAATCTAATTAATAAGTGCTATATTTTAAAGGGGTTGGTAATGTTTTCTTAAATATTAAAATCTCTTTATATAATATTAACGAGTCAAAAATGTTATTATTATCCTGATTATAACAATACTAAAGAGATCTGAATGAGCGACTTAACTGCAATAGCAAACTTGTCCCTTTTACTTGTAGAGCCTTCAGAGGTTCAGCAAAAAATAATAATAAAATCGCTTTTAGAAAGTGGTGTAAAACAAGTTGAAACTGCATCTACACAAACACAAGCGCTTAGCTTATTAGCAAGTTATCACCCTGATCTAGTTATAAGCTCTATGTA
The DNA here is from genome assembly GCF_014164325.1 of Pseudoalteromonas sp. SG43-4. NCBI lineage: Bacteria > Pseudomonadati > Pseudomonadota > Gammaproteobacteria > Alteromonadales > Pseudoalteromonadaceae > Pseudoalteromonas > Pseudoalteromonas sp. SG43-4. Next base: position 10,008 of record NZ_JACJFB010000012.1, read on the forward strand.
TTTATCTGACGGGACAGCCGACTCACTATTGCAAGAAATAAGATCAAACCCTATCACCGAGCATCAACCTTTTATGCTTATATCGAGCGAGCGTAATAAAAAATACCTTGAGCAATTACGCCAATCGGGTGTGCTGGCTATTTTGCCTAAGCCTTTTAGCGCAAAAGCCATTACCCGCGCACTCAAAGCAACCCTCGATATCATAAGCGAAGAAGAAGTAGAACTTGATCATTTTGACGTAACGCTGCTGCGAGTTTTAGTGGTAGACGACAGCCGCTTTGCGCGTAAACACATAATACGCGTACTTGCGGGTATGGGAATACCTGCACCAATAGAAGCTGAAAACGGTAAAGAAGCTATTGAGCACTTAAACAACCAACCGTTTGACTTAATAGTAACCGACTACAACATGCCAGAAATGGACGGACGGGAACTAACAGAAGCCGTTAGAAGCTCAAATAGCTACTCACATATTCCTATTTTAATGGTGAGCTCAGAGGCAAACGACACTCACCTAGCTAATATTGCTCAAGCGGGAGTTGATGCTATTTGTGATAAACCGTTTGAACCGGCCACAGTGCGAGAATTATTGTTTAAAATAATGTCTTAAAAGTTAGTACAAGCGTAGGACGGTTATTATTTGGCCTACGCTCATCTTTAAAATACATTTACTATTACAGTTTTCCTAATCTATAAATGAGTAATGCAGTTTTTTTAATGTTTTTATCAAGGCTGGTTAAATCGGCTGTTTCGTTTTTAGTATGCGCGCCGCTGCCCATCAAACCTAAACCATCAAGTGCCATATCAACATGATTTGCCGCAAACGAAATATCAGCCGCACCTGCATTGCGTGGATTGGCGGCTACTACTTTGTTGAAGCCTAAGTCGTGGCTTGCGTCGCTGTATAATTCTAATAGCTTTTTATTGCCATCAGTTAATGCCATTGGCGGGTAACCGCCTTCAAAAATAAGCTCTGCTCTACTGCCATCTAAGTTTTTAGCCACAATTTGTAGCATAACCCTTTTAGCGCTTTCTACCTGCTTTGGCGAAAGTGCGCGTAAATCACCTGCAACATGCACGGTTTGTGCAATTACATTGCTTTTACCAAACGCCGTTGCTGACGAGTTAGCACTGTCGTAGTCGGCATTGGTACCGCCCACAATAAGCCCTGGGTTAAATGTTAAATTAGGTTGCGTGGCAAGTTGCTCTCTAAAATCATTTAAAATGCGTGATGCTTCGTAAATAGCGCCATAACCAACGCTGTCGCTAAATATTTGCGACGAATGCGCTGCATTTGCTGTTACATTTAGCGTCCAGCCGGTATAACCACGGCGCGCCGCCATAGCTGTTTTTATATTGTTATCGCCATTTTCATAGCCAAGCGCTACGTCAGCCCAAATTGCTGCATCAACAATAGCTTGTTTAGATAAGCTAAGTGGGCGACCGCTGCTTTCTTCATCGCCAGTCAGCAATACTTTTATGCTTACATTTTCGAGTAAATTAAGGGCTTGTAAGCTTTTAAGTGCGGTAATTATTATCGTGTTACCGCCTTTCATATCGGCAACGCCTGGGCCACTGGCTGTATCGGCATCAAGTTGTTTGTAGGTAGTAAAGTTATCGTTTTTGGCAAATACCGTATCTAGATGGCCGATCATCAGTATTTTTATTGCATCGGGGTTTTTACTCTCATGGGTTGCCAGTACATGTCCTGCGCGGTTAAACGCACTGCCATCCAGCCATTCTACTTTAAAACCAATGGCCTTAAGTTGCTCGCTTGTCAGCGCGCCTACTTTTTTTACACCTTCAATATTAAGCGAACCGCTATTAATATTTACGGCTTGCTCTATTTCTTTAAGTGCTTGAGGAGTATTTTTATCGACCTGTTTTACTATTTCACGCTCATTTTTATCAAGCGCCGCATGGCTTGTAAGCGGTAGGGTACTAGCAAGTGTAAGGATAAGTGCATGGCTAAATTTTAAAAATGACATAACAGCATAATAAGTGAGAAATAAGAATATTTAATATGAATTAAAAATACACAGGATTCAATAGAAGTAGATTGTGATTTTTAACTAATTTTATAAGCAATAACGAGTTACAAGTTTAAGGGTCAAAGGGTGAACGTGTTATTAGTTTAAACACAGGTACTTAAAATATAATCTTTTAATTAATAATCAAGCTGCATAACTAAACAGTAATTTGTCTGATATTACTGAACTCCACCATTTTGGGGTTTTGCTGCATTTAGGAAAGGTAAGGCGAAGCTAACTAACTGTTTACAGTTGTTTATTTTATAGCTAGGATAAAGTCATTGTAATATAAGGACATTTGCCGGTTTGTAAAGCGACAAATGTCGTAGACTAAATTGTTAGTTGCCAAAAGGAATTGAGTATATGGAAATATTTCACGCCACAATAGAAGATGCAGAATGTTTACTAGAACTTCAGCGCGTAGCTTATCAATCAGAAGCTGAACTGCATAATGACTTTAATATCCCGCCTTTAACTCAAACGCTTGATGAACTGAAAGCAGACTTTGAGAAGAAAATCATTTTGAAAGTTGTTGATAACGGTAAGTTATTGGCAAGCGGTCAAGCTCGCTTAGAAGCTAGTAGTTGTCATATTGGACGCATGGCGGTATGGCCTGAACTGCATGGCCAGGGTGTTGGCTCTAAGTTGCTTTCTTCACTTGAAACTGTATTTCCAGAAGCTAATCGTGTCGAGCTTTTTACAGGGGAGTTTAGTGCTTCTAATTTAGCGATGTATAAACGCCGTGGTTATTCTGAGTTTAAAACGGCAAAGCTGGGTAAAACGAGAGTTGTATTCTTAGAACGCAATCTAAAAAGCAGCTAACAAGCTTTTATTAATGCCGAATACTTTCCCTTCATTCTATCTAGCCGGTATTTAGAATTAACAACCATCAGGTTTAATACCATTAGCATTAAACCTGACAGCTCAAACTCAACCAATCAACGTTAATTAGTCGGCATTAAATAAATCTCACGTACGCTGTTGCGCTGGTTTGCTTCAATAGCAAACAGTACAGCGTCGGCTACATCTTGTGGGTCGAGTTTATCGGGTTTTGCCTCATCAAAAAACGGGGTGTTTACCATACCTGGTGCTATGGTGGTACAGCGGCCATTCCACTCACTCATTTCCTCAGCTAAGTTTTGTCCAAAGCCATAAGCAAACCATTTAGTTGCACCGTAAATAGAGCCGCCAATTGGCTTACGGCCAGCGGCAGAGCTGGTTAATATAAAGTGACCTTTATTTTGGCGTAAATGCGGCAGTGTTAGTTTTGCAGTCCATAGCAGCGCTTTAATGTTTATGTCGATCATGGTTGACCACTCATCCGGATCGCCTTTTTCGGTGCCAGCGGTTGAAACACCCATGCCTGCGTTAGCAAAGGCTACATCCAATCGGCCAAACTTTTCAATGCCTTTTGTTACTACGTTTTCAAGTGCGGTAAAGTCTGTGGCATCTGCAGCTACGCTAAGTGCGTTATTTGAGCCTAATGACTCAACTAATTTAGTTAATTTGTCTTCGCTTCTGGCGGTTAAAATGACTTTGTGACCATTGTTAACCAGCGTTTTTGCGGTTGCTTCGCCAATACCGCTTGAAGCACCTGTAATGAGGACTATTTTTTCTTTCGCCATGATTATTTCTCCTATGTTTACATATTCAAAATTATGAGAATAGTTTTACTAATGAGTTGGTCTTAAATGTATTTCTCTGATGTTATTGCGCTGATTTGCCTCAATGGCAAATAGCACAGCATCGGCAACATCTTGCGGGTATAACTTGTCAGGTCTTGCTTCATCAGTAAAAGGGGTATTTACAGCGCCTGGGGTGATGGTTGTACAACGCCCATCCCATTCACTAATTTCTTGTGCTAGGTTTTGAGAAAAACCGTAAGTAAACCACTTGCTTGCACCGTATATAGAGCCTTTAACAGCTCTGCGACCAGTTGCTGAGCTAGTAATAATAAAGTGTCCTTTGCTTTGGCGTAAATGCGCAAGCGTTAGTTTTGCAGTCCACAGTAGGGCTTTAATGTTTATGTCGATCATGGTTGACCACTCATCGGGGTCGCCTTCTTCAACTCCTAAAGTGTCTAGCCCTTTACCTGCATTAGCAAAGGCAACATCCAGACGACCAAATTTTTCAATGCCTTTAGCAACAACGTTTTCAAGCGCGGTAAAGTCGGTTGCATCTGCGGCTACGCTAATGGCGTTATCTGAGCCCAATGACTCTACTAATTCAGTTAATTTATCTTCGCGTCTAGCGGTAAGTATTACTTTATGACCATTGTTAACCAGCATTTTTGCGGTTGCTTCGCCAATACCACTTGAAGCGCCGGTTATGAGTACTATTTTCTCTTTTCCCATAGATAACCTCTTTTGTGAACCTTGAAAGCTTAAAATAACCATACCAATAAACGATTAACCTATATTGAATAGGCGCTATAAATTAGCCGTAAATAGGTGGGCTCTACGTATCAAAAACCATAGTTTTAACGGTATTTTTAAAGTTGAAATAAGTGATTAAAAAAGATAGGTTTAAATTTTTTATTCTATATACTCGCGCCACTTCTTTTGAAGTCGGTTTTTATTAGATTTAACCATTATTTTGCTGAGTTTCAGCCACATTTATCGGAACAAACATGAAAGATAAACTTTTAGCGTTTTGGCAAAGCCATTCAGAAACAATCATCACTTTAGGGTACAAAGTGATTTTAGCGTTGGTGATTTTAGTTGCGAGTGCCTTAATTGCACGCTCGGTTAAAAAGGCGATTAAAAACTCTAAATCGCCATTAAAAAGGGTAGATAGTACGCTACTCCCGCTTTTATCGAGTATTGCTGGTTATTTAGTTTATATAATTGGCGGGCTATTTATTTTAGATATTTTTGGCGTTAATACGGCAAGCTTAATTGCGCTAATGGGCGCTGCAGGTTTAGCGATTGGTTTAGCCCTTAAAAATACGCTGAGCAATATTGCTGCGGGTATTATGCTGCTAATACTCAGACCTTTTAAAATAGGCGACTTTGTTGATGCCAGTGGCACGCTTGGTACTGTGAGTGAAATAAACCTGTTTACCACGATTTTTAAAACCACCGACGGTCTTTATATAGCATCGCCTAACGGCAAAGTATGGGGTGGCAATATTAAAAACTTTACCCGTAACGGCAAAAGACGGATGGACATAGTGGTGGGTATTTCGTATGCCGACTCTATTGATGTTGGCTTAAATGTACTTAAAGAATTAGCAGCATCAGAGAGCCGATTACTTGCAGAGCCTGCTCCTAAAGTAATGGTGACTTCAATAGGCGAAAGCGCAGTAAACATTCAATTACGTGCGTGGGCTGTTAATGGTGATTATTGGCAAACCGTGTGGGATTTAAATAAACGTGTTAAAGAAGCAATTGAAGGCGCTGGGCTGAGTATTCCGTTTCCGCAGCGTACGCTGCATTTATCGGAGTCGATGGCGTCGGCAATAACTGTTAACAAAGATGCTTAAATATGTATTAACATAAACATAAACATAAACACGAATAAAAATAGCGAGCCTTTGCTCGCTATTTTTGTACTAGCCTTTGTGCTGACGAGGTATTAACCTTCTAATTGAAAGTCGTACACTGAGCCTAAATTAAGTAGCTGCGTTAGCTCATCAAGTGCTTGGTAGCTTTCGGTGAGTAGGGCTGAATCTGCAAAGTCACTTGCGCCTAATTTGTCGCGGTAGTTACGTTTTGCCCAGTCACACAGTTGTGTGTATTTAGTATCGGTTAAAATAACCTCTGGGTTTACTGCAGCAAGTTCTTGCTCGTTAAGGGCTACACGTAAACGCAAGCACGCAGGGCCGCCGCCATTTTGCATACTTTGGCGTAAATCAAAAAACTGCACTTGGTTTACTGGGTTATCAGCCATAATCATTTCTTCAATGTAGGCGTTAACCGCGCTGTTGCGTTTACACTCTTGTGGTGCCACTAACAGCATTGAACCATCTTCAAGGCTCACTAACTGGCTATTAAATAAGTAACTACTTACAGCATCGGAAATACTTACTTTGTCGGTAGGTACTTCAATAATGTAAAATTCTTTATTGCCTACATACGCTTCGCGAATATCTTGCAGTGCCAGAGCTTGGTTTAAAAATGCTTGCTGGTGGCACAGTAATACATTGGCGTTACCTACTGCAATTACATCATTATGAAACACACCTTGGTCTATTACGTCTGGGTTTTGCTGTAGTAAAATTTGGCTTGAATCTTTTAAGTTATGTAAGCGACAAATTGCTTCTGAGGCTTCGAGTGTTTGCCTTGCAGGAAACTTAGCGGGTTTTGGTAATTGACTATTAAACGCGCTGGCACCAAATACAAACATTTCAAGGCCTTGCTCGCCGTGGCTGTCACAAAAACGAGTATGGTTTGCTGCACCTTCGTCGCCAAAAAAGCCTTGGTCGGGTAAATGGGTATGATGCGCAAAGTATTTGTCGTTATTAAACATCGCTTTTAATAAGCGCGTAGTGGTTGCAGGCTCTAATGAACGATGAAACTTATTATTTAAATTAGCTGAAGTAAAATGTACTTTGCCGTCGGTTGTATCAGGAGATGGCGATACCGTAGCGGCATTGGCTGTCCACATTGCTGACGCTGAATAACACGCGCGTAATAAAATAGGATCTGCTTTAAATGCTTTGTGAATTACTTGTGCATCGTTACCGGTAAAGCCTAAGCGGCGCAGTACGTTTAAGTCGGGGCGCGCATGAGGGGCAAATACACCTTGAGTTAGGCCTTTGTCGTGCATCGCTTTCATTTTTTCAAGACCTTGCAGTACTGCCTCTTGAGGATTTGAAAAGCTTGCTGCGTTATTTAACGAGGCAACATTACCATACGATAAACCAGCGTAGTTGTGAGTAGGGCCAACTAAGCCATCAAAATTAACTTCCAAAGCGTGCATACACGTTCCAACTAAAAATTTTCAATAGGATGCAACAATACAACGCATTAGGGCTGCTTGCAAAGTTATAAACGCAGTGTTTTTACTAATTTTTTCGACGTTTTTAAATGTGGAGTTTATTACAAGGGGTTGTTTTTATATTGAACGATTAATTTGAAGTTTAATTAAAATGTACACATAAATTTCATAGTGTGCAAAAGCTTAGCCTAAAGTAGGTTTATACATTTAAGCTTTATGCCAAGCCTTTACACAATACGATGTTACTTAACATAGACGCGCTCTTTATCAGCGGTGGTATGGGTATTTGTCGGATCATTAACTTGCCAAACGCTAATATCTAAACGCCATAAAAGGTAAAGGGTATGGTATAAGTTGAACATGGTTTTTCCTTGGTATTTTCACTGAACACATCAGTTTATTGGAAGAAGTATGCCAACATTAACTTGAATATTTTATGAATAGAAATCAGGTATTTAGTATTTAAGTGTAAATACGTACTAAAGGATTAGCACCAAAGCGGTGAAGTATTTTTAAAATATGCACCAGTGTGGTGTGTTTTTAACAAAAAGCCCTGCAACTATTGGGTCACTTAAATGTGCAAGGCTTTTTAAAAAATACAGTCACTTAAAAAGAAAATTAGCGGCCTACTTTTCCTTTGACTAAAGGCTCGAACGACATTACTTTAAACTTACCGTGGCTTTGATTTTTGCCATTATTAAGTACAGGCGAATTATGTAAATCGTCAACGGTAAAGTATATTTTATGATCGGCTCCGTAACTAAAACCATCAGGCCAGCTTAAGCGTTCGTCCTTAAATAATACTTCGTAGTTGCCAGTGGGTTTAACTACGCCAATTGCGCCATTGGTTATGTCGGTTACATATATGTTACCGCCGCCATCAACAATAATACCGTCTGAAATTGGCTTAGTGCCGTAACGCGTAACTTTGTCTTCAAGCGCTTTAGCCGAAAGGCTCTCGTTATTTATATCGCTGGTGGCAATGCGGTAAACCGATGTACCCGACATTGAGCCAAAGTAAAGCCAGTCTTCGTTAGGGTCAAGCGTAATAGGGTTAACACCTAAGCGGGCTGGTTGTCCGCCAAGGCTCATTATGCGCCCATCAATAACCATATCGATATTTTCGGCGGTGGTGTAATGGCTATTTTGTAACACTCTGCGTGCGACACCTGTTTTAAGGTTTACCGTAATAATAGCGGCTTGGCTGCCTTGGGCTGTGTCGGCAATGTATACAACGCCATGTTTATTATCGATGACTAAATCGTTTAAAAACGAGGTGTCGGTAATGGTTGGTTTAGCCAGATAAATGATTTTATGTAGTTGCTCTTTGTTTGTATCCCAACCTACTAAGCGCCCAGCGTGATCGGGCCCTGAAGTGTCGAGCATCCATAATACACCATCGCTTGATACGTTTATGCCAAGTACGTCGTAAAAACCTTTACCGTTATTGTACGCGTATGCCCACTCTTCATTAGGATAGGGCTTAGTTGTACCATCGCTTAAAAGCTCCATAATTTTTTGCTTTTGGCCAAAAAAGCCATGCACAGATAAAAACTTTCTGCCCGATGGGGTAATAGCAATGTTGCCCGGAGGGTGCTGCGCATCAAATGTGGCTACTGTTTTTAAATCAGCATTTTGGCCAGCGGTGTTAGCAGATACAGCGTTGCTACCTAAAAGTGCCGTGCTACATGCCGCTGCTAATAGTAATTTTTTAATATGAGTCATTTTTAAAACCTTTTAAAACACGTTTATTGTTTAAAAATTAAGAGCCTAATCGGCTAAGTCGTTTACTACTAAATCGAGCAGCTGCATCAACTGTTTCGCTTGTGTTGCATCTACACTATCAAATTTACATAAAATATTTTTAGGAATATCGGCTGCTTTTAACTTAAGTGATTGGCCATGCTTGGTTAGCTGAACTAGGCGTTTGCGTTTGTCGTGCTCATCTTTAATAACAGCCAGTAATGATTTGTCGCTCATTTTTTTGAGTATTTGGGTCATTGCACCGCCATCTATCGCGGTTTTATCTATTAGCTCTGCAATTGTTATTTCGTCTTGCTCCCACAGCGCCATCATTACTACGTATTGCGGATAAGTTAAATTTAGCTCGTTTAAAGGCTCGCGATACGCACGCGCAATGCTGTTAGATGCCATATATAACCGATGACATAACTGATTTTTTAACTTTAATTGCTCAAACGACATAACTTTATCCTTCATTTCGATACATGTCATTTTAATTTGCATGCAAAGTATTTGCAATCTCTAATTACTTGCTCTATTATTTTGCACACAAACTAAATTGATTGATATTTTTAAACTTTGGAGTTCATTATGAATGTATTACAAAACGTAGCTTACACAGCAAAAGCAACTGCAACTGGCGGCCGTGAAGGCGTAGCTAAATCTGATGATGGTCGTTTAGATGTAAATTTATCAACACCTAAAGGTTTAGGCGGAGACGACGGACAAGGCACTAACCCAGAGCAATTATTTGCCGCAGGTTATGCAGCATGTTTTATTGGCGCACTTAAATTTGTTGCAGGTAGCGAAAAAATAGAATTACCAAGCGACACACATATTAACTCACAAGTGTCTATTGGCGCGATTGAAGGCGGTTTTGGGATTGCGGTAAAACTTGCTGTATCACTAGGTGATATGGATAAAACAGCAGCGCAAACGCTTGTAGATAAAGCGCACCAAGTATGTCCATATTCAAACGCAACACGTGGCAATATTGAAGTAGAGCTTTCAGTTATTTAATTAATTGCTAAGTTAACTAATACTGTAATAGCCCAGTGGTTTTGCTACTGGGCTTTTTTGTGCGTGGAGTTTAATAAAAAGGAGTCGTTAAATAAACATGCAAAAAATCATATATTCACTATTCCATATGTTCTGTTTTTGTTTTATTGTATGTGCAATAAAACTGCGAGGACAATATGGAACAATTCAACCCACTTCAATTTTATAAATGCCTAGCGGACGATACGCGTTTAAAAGCAATGCTGCTCATTAGCCATCAAGAAGAGCTATGTGTATGCGAACTGGTTGCTGCACTTGAGCTAAGCCAGCCTAAAGTGTCTCGCCATTTAGCGCAGTTAAGACAATGCGGATTGTTGAGCGACCGTAAACAAAATCAATGGGTTTATTACAGTATTAATAAAGCCCTACCAGAGTGGGCTAAAAATGTATTAACGCAAACGCTTACTGCTAACCCTTCATTTTATGAAAACGATTTAACGCGCTTAAATGTTATGGGTAATCGCCCTGAACGTATTACTAGCTGCTGTAACTAACTTATTAAAGGTATTTAATTATGACTATTAAAGTAGGTATTAACGGTTTTGGCCGTATGGGACGTTTAACTCTGCGTGCAGCAGTTGATTGGCCAGAAATAGAGTTTATTAAAGTAAATGATGTAGCGGGCGATGCTAAAACCCACGCACATTTAATTGAGTTTGACTCAGTACACGGGCGCTTAGCACAACAGGTTTCTAGTGATGATAATAGCTTTAGTGTGGGTAAGCATACGATTGCAGTTACCAACAACAAAGCCATAAACGAAACTGATTGGTCTGATTGCGATGTAGTAATAGAAGCCAGCGGTAAAATGAAAACCACAGAGCTGTTAAATCAATATTTAGCGCAAGGTGTTAAGCGTGTTGTGGTAACCGCACCTGTAAAAGAAGACGGTATTTTAAATGTAGTAATGGGTGTAAACGATGATCTTTATAACCCAAGTGAGCATAACATTGTTACAGCCGCCTCTTGTACTACTAACTGTTTAGCGCCAATAGTAAAAGTACTGCAAGAAAAAGTGGGCATTAAACACGGCTCAATGACAACGATTCACGATATTACTAATACTCAAACGATTATTGATGCCCCTCATAAAGATTTACGACGTGCGCGTTCTTGCGGTACAAGTTTAATTCCTACTACAACCGGTAGTGCAACGGCTATTACGCATATTTTTCCTGAGCTTAAAGGTAAATTAAACGGCCATGCCGTGCGCGTACCTCTTACTAACGCATCAATTACTGACTGTGTTTTTGAGCTGGAGCGAGGTGTTACACAAAGTGAAGTAAACACGTGGTTTAAAGACGCTGCAAATAACGAGCTACAAGGTATTTTAGGCTACGAAGAAAAGCCGCTTGTATCTATAGATTACAAAACAGATCCGCGCAGCTGCACCATAGATGCGCTTTCAACCATGGTAATTAACAACACTCAACTTAAACTATACGCTTGGTACGATAACGAGTGGGGTTATGCAAACCGTACTGCTGAGCTAATGCTTAAAGTTGCACAAAGTGATTTGGTTTAATCTCGTTTAAAAAGGTTTAACGCTATGTTTGCGCAGTTGGCTAACTTACCGAGCTCTATAAAACAATATTTAATAATTACTAGTAACTATTGGGCATTTACTTTAACTGATGGTGCGCTACGCATGTTGGTGGTGCTTTATTTTCATCAGTTAGGTTATGGCGCATTTGCGATAGCCATGTTGTTTTTGTTTTATGAAATATTTGGGGTGATCACCAATTTAGTAGGTGGTTGGCTTGGCGCGCATTTAGGGTTGAACAAAACCATGAATGTAGGGCTTGGGCTACAACTTGTCGCTTTAGCCATGCTTTGCGTGCCAGGGGATTGGCTAACCGTTGCCTATGTTATGGCAGCGCAAGCACTGAGTGGCATAGCAAAAGACTTAAATAAAATGAGTGCAAAGAGCGCCATTAAGTATTTAGTACCGCAAGACGATGCAGGGCAAAGCCAATTATATAAATGGATTGCCATACTTACCGGCTCTAAAAATGCTTTAAAAGGGGTGGGCTTTTTTTTAGGCGGCTTATTACTAACTGTATTTGGTTTTGTGGGGGCATTAATAAGTCTAATTATTTTACTTAGTGTTGCGTGGGTTATTAGTTTAATTTTTTTAAAAGGCGATATTGGTAAAGCTAAAAACAAACCTAAGTTTAAAGAATTACTTTCTAAATCGCGGGCAATTAACTTACTTAGCGCAGCGCGTTTATGCTTGTTTGCAGCGCGCGATGTATGGTTTGTAGTTGCACTACCTGTTTACTTAGCCGCTCAGTTTAACTGGGATCATTGGTGGGTCAGCGGTTTTATGGCTTCGTGGGTAATTGCTTATGGGCTGGTGCAATCGCAAGCACCGCGAATAACTGGGCAAGGTGATTCAACTTCACATTCGGTCAAAAAAGCATACTGGTGGGTTGCTTTATTAAGTGGTGTAACTGGCATTTTGGCGTTGTTGATGCAATTGGATATAGCGGTACATTTTACGCTTGTAATAGGCTTACTTATTTTTGGTGGAGTATTTGCTGTAAATTCATCGCTGCATAGTTACTTAATAGTAAGTTTTGCTAAAAATGATGGGGTGTCACTAGACGTTGGCTTTTATTATATGGCCAATGCGATAGGGCGTTTGCTTGGTACGGTGCTTTCTGGTTGGGTTTTTCAAGTATATGGGCTTAGTGCGTGTTTATGGGTAAGTGTGTGTTTATTAGTTTTAGCCGCAATTACAACAGCACGGTTAGCTAAACTTTAAAAAACCCAACGTATTGTATTAAATTCAATTTGTTTAACGATATTCATAGCTTCGTTGGTTAGATCTACTAAACTGTATCAGTAGTTTTAATTTAAAGGGTGTAATGAATGCGAGAAATATCGTTAGCAAAAAAGTTACTCTGGCTTAGTGTCGGTAGTATATTTATAACTGTACTAGTGTTATCAGGCGTTTTGTGGTGGCAGTTATCATCAAGTAATAAGCAGTTAGCGACTAAATCTGAAGAGTACATTACTGTAGAAGTAGAAGAAAAGCTTAATGCTCATGCAGCTGGATACGGAGAAAAAATTGCAGGCTTTATTAATGAAGCTTACCGCATTCCTTATTCATTAGCGGCTTTATTAGGTGACGCAGCCAAAAGCGAAACCCTGAGCCGCGATACAGTAGTAAGTATTAACCGCTCGATGTTAGAGCAAAATACTCTGCTTTCTTCTATATATTCGCAATTTGAGCCTAATGCTTTTGATGGGCAAGATTCGAGCTTTAAACAAGGTTACAAACATTCGGTTAATGGTAATGGCACCTTAGAGGTGTATATTACTCGCGACCAAAACGGCGTAATTGAACAGCAAAAAGTAGCTAATGCTGCCGATAAATATATTACCTCTTTAAATGAATTTGGTATTCGTGAAGCGCATTGGTATTTGTGTGCAAAAGACACGCTTAAGCCTTGTATTATGGAACCGTATTTATACGAAATCCCATCGGGCGACTCAGTAATGCTAACTTCGTTAACTGTGCCTATTTTAAAGTCAGGTCAGTTTATTGGTTTAGCTGGCGTTGATTTAACGCTCCCAACTTTTCAGGGCTTAACCGAAAAGCTGTCGAGCGAGCTTTACAACGGCCAAGCAAAAGTAACACTTTTAAGTGATATAGGTTTAATTGTAGGCAGCAGTCACTATAAATCTAAATTAGGCCGCCCATTTAAAGAAGCGGTTAGTAGCAACACTTACAGTGAGCTGGTTAAATTTAAAGGCCAACATGGTCTCTTTAAAACGCCTAGCGAGTATTTAGTTAACTACCCAATTAATATAAAACTAGCTAACACTCAGTGGTCATTAATCATAGAAGTACCTACAGAACTAGCACTTGCAGGGCCTGAAGCGCTAGAAAAAAACATGCAAGAAACAGCAACATCACTCAGATTTATTATTTTAATAACAGGCTTAGTAATTGCTGTGGTTGCTTTTGTTATTATGAAATTAGTAATAGCAGGTGTAATAGCGCCGCTACAACAAATTCAACAGCGGGTTGATAACCTCGCAAGTTCTGAAGGTGATTTAACACATACATTGCATGTTGATAGTCACGCAGAGCTTATTGCATTAGCTGGTGGGTTTAATCGATTTTTAGCAAAGCTACGTGATTTAATTTCTGAGCTTAAAACGGTGTCTGATCAAACCAAGCAGCAAGGCGAAATAGCACAACACATAGCTATTGATACAAAGCATAATGTGCAATCTCAATTTCAAGAAATTGAAAGTGTGGTAACGGCTATGAACGAAATGAGCGCAACAGCACTTGAAGTCGCCAGAGCATCAGAGCAATCAGCCCAACAAGCCGATGAAATAAATAGCTTGGTAGTAAGCAGTGAGTCGAGCTTGTCATCAGCGATGACGCAAGTTAAAACGATGTCTGAAGAAATTAAAGAAGCTAACCAAGCCGTTGAAAAAGTTGCTTCGCGTAGTAAAGACATTACGCAAATATTAGATGTAATTCGTACTATTTCAGAACAAACAAATTTACTTGCACTTAACGCTGCTATTGAAGCTGCGCGCGCTGGTGAACATGGACGCGGCTTTGCCGTTGTTGCCGATGAAGTACGTGCACTTGCTTCTAAAACGCGTTCATCAACAGACGACATAAGCCAGCTAATTGATAGTTTATTATCTGAAGTAGGTAACGCATCTACCGTTATTGAAAAAGGCGTAGTACGTGCACAAAATGCCGTTGATGAAACATCAGTAGCTTTTGATGCTCTGCACAGTGTTGTTGTTAAAGTTGATGAAATAACCAACCAAATTACACATATTGCCACCGCTGCTGAAGAGCAAAGTTTAGTGACTGAAGAAATAAACCGTAATTTAACGCTTATATCTGATGCCGCATCGCAACTTGCTGACTTATCTACACAAGCAGGGGATAGCAGCGAAGCGCTTAATGCACTTGTTGCCCAGCAAGATAATGAACTTAACAAGCTTAAAACGTAACTTACAAACTAAGCTTTAAGCACAAAAAAAATGGCCAGTTAATACTGGCCATTTTTATTTAGTAGAATAAATGTAACTTGTTGAGAATGCTCGATAACTGCTATTTATAACTTTTTAATCAACATAAACATTTGGTTGATCATTGGCTCAGCAAATTGCCCTACATTAGGACGATTAAAATAACCGCGTAAACCTGTAAATTGCACTTGAAAAAAGCGCGCATATTCAACAGCGGTCAACGTGTTACTTAACTCACCTTTGTTTATTGCTTGGGTAAATAATTGCGTTAAATAGACTTCAAATTGAGCCGTTAAATCTAAGCTTAGCTCATACAGGTTTGAGTCTTTTTCTGCAAACTCGCTGTTTGCTTTAACTAGCATACAAATAGCGCTTGGACTGCAATCTTTTGTTTTAATTACCACGTTTTCAACAAACGCACGTAATCCACCAAGTACTGTATCGGCACTTGATAAAAACCCTTCTATTTGGGTTTTCATTTGTACGGTGTAATCTTTCAGCGATTCGCAATATAGACCTTCTTTAGAGCCAAACGCAGAGTAAATACTACCTGGGCGCATATTAACGGCTTCTTGTAAGTCACGCGTTGAGGTTGCATGAAAACCTTTTTGCCAAAATAGCTGACTAGCAACGCGAACTACATTCTCGCGTTCAAATTTAACCTTATTAGCCATATCATTCTCAATCAATTTGAACATTTGCTCAATTTTAACTTGAACAGTCGCTCAAAATCAAATACTATGTGTCTCGAAGTTACTTAAAACTATTAATTATTAGGATCTAACCATGGCCGAATTTACTTTATACACTCAAGAAAACGCACCAGAAGAAGCAAAACCGTTACTAGCTGATTCAGTAGCAGCATTTGGTATGCTTCCTAACTTACATGCAGTAATGGCTGAAGCACCAACATTACTTAAAGGTTACCAAGTACTGCATGAGTTGTTTCAAAAAACATCATTCAACGCAGAAGAGCTAACAGTAGTATGGCAATCAATTAACGTAGAGCACGACTGTCATTACTGTGTTCCTGCTCACAGTGGCATTGCAGCGGCAATGAAGGTTGATCAAGGTATTGTTGACGCACTTGTTAACAAAACACCACTTGAAAACCCTAAGCTAGAAACTCTTCGTGAAACTACACTTGCAATGACACGTGAACGTGGCGTGATCAGCGATGAGCAAATCGAAAAATTTTTTGCCGCAGGTTACGCTAAGCAACAGCTACTTGAAATTATTGTAGGCTTGTCTCAAAAAGTAATGAGCAACTACACTAATCACCTTGCTGATACACCAGTAGACGCTGCATTTAAAAAATACGTAAAATAAATACGGTTTTATAAATGACAAAAGGCAGCCTAGGCTGCCTTTTTTGTACTTTTAAATCACAGCTATTTAAACTTAACCGTTTTTGTACTGCGTGTATAAATACGTTGTTCGGGCTTTGTCCACTCACCCTTTTTAAGGTAAGAGGTCGATACAATAAATTTATCGTCTTTTAGTTCACTCATCGATTTAACCTTTGTAATACCATCTTGGCTACCAGTTACATCTTCATAAGCTACAAATTGAGTGGGGCTGAGGACTTTCATAGTCCCTTTTGTATAAAACCCTGCTGTTGTGAAATAGTAAAATACCAAAGACTCTTTTTTACTGTCGTAAAAAATCATCGACTCGCCGCCATACTCACCTTCATTAATAGAGTGCTTGGTATGTATCGCTTTACCGTTTAAAGCACGCTCCCAACGGCCAACATCTTGTATTTTTTTAGCTCCTTCAGGTACTTTAAAGTCAGCCTGCCAAGTTCCTAAATAGGGCTTAAATACGGCAAGTTCTTTATCAAGGTTGGTGGATGTATCGGATGCATAGCTATTAAATGTTGATAAGCATAAGACTAAGAATATCGCTTTAAAATATGTCATAATTTGGCTCTTGTTTTTGTAATACCAATGCCAAGTATAGGCGATAATTAATTGATAAAGAAAATATTAATCACATTCTCATTACTTTATTTAGCCGCCATTTGGCAGGCTTACCTACTGCAATACTTACCTGTTTATATACCTATATATGTACCTGGTTATATAAGTGTATTAAGTGCTATCACTTTTTTAATGTACGCGTGGGATAAGCGACAAGCTAAGCGCTCTTCACATAAAAAAGTAAATCGTACGCCAGAGCGCACACTGCAACTACTTGCATTATTTGGAGGATGGCCGGGGGCATTACTTGCTCAACAATTACTTCGCCATAAATCGCAAAAGCGACGTTTTATAGTGGTGTTGTGGTTATGTATTTTAATAAATGTAGGGGCTGTGGGGAGTTTATTATATTATTTGGTGTAGTTTAAAATTATGCCTTTAATACATGTGAAATGTTTAAAGGCATAATTAAAGTTTAGATACTGGACTAGTTAGCCGCTTCAGTTGCTGCTACTTCATCTAAATTTACTGTTAAAATTGTCTTTTTATCGACTACAACCCACTTGCGGTAAGTTAAGTAACCTGGCTTGCTTACTTCAACGTCGTACTTACCTTCTTTAAGTTCAATGGCATCTTGGTACACAGGCGCAATGTTCATAATGCGTACGCGTGCATCACTAGGGTTAGTGATTACAGTTAATGAAATAGGTGCTACAGCTTCGACAATTTCTTCTTGTACTTGAACTGCTTCTTCTTTTGCAAGTTGCTGCGTTTCATCTACAGACGATGTAGTTGAACAACCACTTAGTATTAGTAATGCCGCTAGTGCGCTTATCTTTTTCATAGGTACTCCATAAACTCATTTAAATAGTGATAATTACGAAAAATCTTGGAGGAGTTTATGCAAAATGATCGCTCAACCCGTCGTCCTTGACCTTCGTTTGTTAAAACAAAACGTTTGTTAGTTTAATATATTTTTAGTTATTTGGTGATGCTCTCGCAATAAATAGTTTTTTAAAGCATTACATTATCAAGAGACTGAGTAATAGCTTCGCTTCTTTCAACTAGTTGCTCTGCTGTACGGTACATCTTTCTTTTCATTAACGTATTTGCCATAGTGATATAACGTCTAGATAATTCTTGTTTTAAAGAAACGAGTAATGAAAAGTCTTTAGGTAATGTTGCAGACTCGGTATTGATTAATTCTTCAAAATCTAATAAATCTCTGTACTCTTCAATCGTCTCTAGTTTTTGTGTGTATCTATCAAATCTAGGACCGTAAAATACGACGGCATCTTCAGTAGGAAAATCAGCTGGTTCACCTAGGTTTACTTTCTTTTGGTAAAGCGTTAAAGCATCTATCGCCGACTCTCTTTTTAGAAGGTCTGCAAAGCCAAGTTCATTTTTTTGATTATTGGTGAAAATAGCTTTACCAACATTAAGTAAAGATTTTTGCGTGATAACATCATCTTCTTCAATCGCTTTATCTAAGGCAAGTTTATAGTTATCAAAATGCACTTCAGACGGGCGATAAACGTAGGTGCTATCGACTACACTTAAATCATTGATTAATTGTGGAATACTATTATTGTCCAGTTCACTATAGCGAGATTGCTCAAGTAACAAATCAATACGAGAAGTAATATCTGAGATTATTGATTGACGCTCTCTTAAAATGCTTTCGAGTTGTACCGATAGCTTTTCTGAATCTGGGTAATACTCCAAGGCTTTACTATAAACATTAATTGTTTCATCAAAGTCTTTAAACTTGTTAGCGCTTGTATTGATTTGATTCGCTCTGTAATCAAAACTTTGTAGAATATTAGCTTGATTAGATCTTAATAATCCCTGTTTTAATACCTCGTATTGTGGTGGGATTTCTGCAAGCTTGTTTAGAATCTCCGGCCCATCCCAAGACATCCATGTTTCTACTTGTTGGTTTATTGCTTTTGCATTATCTAATTTTGCTTCAAGCTGCTTTATATTATTTGTATTTGATAGATAGTACTGACCAGCCAAAAGGGCTAACACAACAGTACTGGCTGCAAGTGCTATTGCCGGTTTAAAGTTACTTTGAAGCTTATCTAAAACAGGCTTTAACGAATCAGTTCTTTTTGCTGCATCTAAAGAAATTGCTTTATTAAGTGTGCCCCATAACCATAAAGGGCAGTTACTAGGACGTTTTGCTGATGTATCTTTAGGGAGTGTGTCTGCTGCAACACGATTATATGGATGTTTGCTACTTAATAACTCTAGGGCAATACACGCATAAGAAAAAACATCATCTTTAACGGATGCTGCAGCACCTTTTAATTGTTCAGGACTTGCATAGGTTGGCGTATAACCTCCTACAGTGCCTAGGCTTGATTCACTATTAACCGCATAAGCATCTTCGATGGTTTTGTGTTTAGCAATACCAAAGTCAAGTACCTTGAGGCTACCATTTGAATCGAAGATTATATTCGATGGCTTTAAATCGTTATGAATGACGCCACGAGAATGGGCATAAATTAAAGCATCGGCAAGTTGATTAAGAATCACGCTCGCTTTTTTGAAAACCATTCCAGAGGGTTTGTTGCGTTTAATTATTTGCTCTAGCGTTTCGCCTTCTACTAATTCCATGGTTACGTAATGTAAACCGTTATCAGAACCTGCAGAATATACTTTTACAATATTTGGATGGGAGAGCTGTTGTGTTTTAGTTGTTTCATCCTTAAGAAGTGAAATAGCTTCTTCAGAATGAGAAAACTCTTCTAATAATACTTTAATCGCTACGAAAACTTCAGGACGACTCGCACTTTCTAAAAATAAATCTCTGGCTCGGTAAATGTAACACATACCACCTTGGCCAATAAGTTCTTCAACTAAGTAGCGATCCGAAACTTTTTTACCAATAAGGTTTAATTTATTTATTGCTTTTGACGTGCGAAGATTTGAGTCAAGCGAAGCTATCTGCGTTTTATCATTAGAACTGTTGACACCGCTCATTATAAATCCTTTTATTGTGTATATTAAAATAATCGCAAAGGTGAGTTTTTTATTTTTATCAATTCTCCCTTTGATAAGCGCTGTATTTTTACAAAAATTAGCCAACTTAGCAATGTTTCTAAAGCAGAACTTTCGTACAAAACTTTAAAAAATTAAGGGCTTTTATATTAATTATTGAAATATCGTTTATTTACTGTTTATTTTTATAAACAGCGTAAGCCTACAGGCATTGTTTTGTAACACTTCTAGGTGCTTAAAATGAATAAAATGTAATGCTAATTATTAAATAGCAATTTTTTAAATGGGAACATACAAAATATCTTTTGTAAGCTTTGAAAGGGGTTTTTTATAGAGGTTTTGTTTAATTTAATTTATTTAAATTTGAGCTTTTGTATGGTTGAGTATATTTTTATATATTAATTTCAATGTTGACAATAGTTTCTCTTCTACTTTATCCTAATAAGAATGTAGATTTATGGGACTAACTTATCAAATGGAACTGATACTAAACATCACTAGTTATCATAGACTCTCTCCAGAAATTGAAGCAACGAAAACAGTAAAAGACTCTCTAATATTTGGCCGTTCAGAAGCATGTGATTGGCACTTTCCTGATCCTGAAAAAATCATTTCTAGTAAGCACGGACGCATAGTTAAAGAGGGCGACTCTTTTTATGTTTACGATACATCTACAAATGGTACTTTTGTAAATTTTGGTGTCGCTCCATTAGGTCAAGGCAATAAACAACGCTTGTCAAATAGTGATACGATCACTGTGGGTGATTTTCAGATAGAGGTAAAATTAGCTACTAATGAAAAAACACCTGACACCGATTATGGTAATTTAAGCGCTGCAGCTAGTATTAGCAAAGAGCCAGAAAGATCTTATCAGCATCCTACTGAGCATTTTTCTGAGCCAGAACAGTACTTTAATGAATCAATAATGGATGAGTCTATGCCTGCAGTTTCTATGACTCAGGCCAGTGACCTTAATTCAGCTAACCAAATACCGGAAAACTGGGATGAGCTTGCTCACTTAATGAACCCAGAAGCTGTAACTCAACAAGCACCCGTTGTAAGTAAACCACAACAAAAACCAGCTGTTGAGCAGCAAACTTCAGTTAATACACCAGTACTAGATACGCCTGTAACTAAACCTCAAGCAGTAAAGCCTGCTCCTAAACCAGTAGTGCAAAAAAATCCAACATCGCCTAGTGAAGATACCGCTTTAACTGATGCTTTTTTGAACGGGCTGGGGGTTAAAGCTGAGTTACAAAATTCATTAAACTCACAAGAACTTTGGTTTGAAATGGGCCAAGGGTTAAATCTATTACTGACCGAGTTGATGGAGTCTCTTCGCCAAAGAGCGCTTGTAAAAAACCAATTGCGTTTAAACCAAACGATGTTTCAAACTCAACAAAATAACCCAATTAAGTTTTCGGCAGATATTGATGACGTTATTCAGAATTTATTCATCAGAAATAGTGCAAGCTTCCTGTCGTCTCAAGAATCAATCAAAGAAAGCTTTGTTGATACGCGAAGGCATGAACATGCTTTATTAGCAGGAGCTGACGGCGTATTAAAAGGGATGTTAGAGCAAGTTTCTCCCCAACATATAAATCAACAAATAAATGATAATTCTAACGTATTAAAAATCATCCCTGGTCAAACAGAGGCTAAGTGCTGGAAGCTATACAAAAATTTATATGATGAGTTATCTCATGATGTAAATAGTAAGGGAGCTATGGCGTTGTCAGATGATTTCTTAAAAGCATACAACGATAGAATTAAAGAATCGTTCTAGAAAGGAAAGTAGATAATGAACAAATTTAAGCTCTTTTTAATGAGTTTCAGTTTACTGTTTTTAGCCATGGGTTGTTCAACTGTTAATAAGTTTGTGCCTCCTTCTACGGATCTAAAAATTAATGTGTCTAAAAATGTAAATCCAGACACGTCAGATAGACCTTCACCGGTAGTAATGAAAATTTTTGAGCTTAGCTCGAGAACAATTTTTGATACTCAGGATTTCTTTAGCCTGTATGAAACACCTGAAAAACTATTAGGCCCGGACTTATTAAAAAAAGATGAATTAGAATTACAGCCAAACTCTGTTCAAGAATATAAAATGAGCTTAAACCGCAATACACGATATGTTGGTGTTGTTGTCGCGTACAGAAATATCGATCAAGCACGATGGAGAGCTGTAATCGAAGTTGACCCAACTGGCTATGACGATATAGATGTAAATGTTGAAGCAATTGCTACATACATGAGAGAGCAGTAAAAAAGGATTTGTACAATGAGTGATAACACTCGTGTTGCCTGGACCGAAGGAATGTTCTTAAGGCCGCAACACTTTCAGCAGTCAGATAAGCATTTTTCGCATTTAATTAAGCAAATTTGTAATGGGAATTTAGCAGATCCTTGGGGCATACTTGATATAAGTATCGATACTCAGCTATTAAGCTCAGGCCAATTTGCTATTGAGTCATTGTCAGCTATTACCCCTGATTTGCTACCTATCGATATGCCTCAATCTACCTCTTTGCCTGAGCCTTTAGTGGTGGGCAAAGATGTTTATGATGAAATAATTTATTTAGCGGTTCCTGCACTAAAAGCCAGTGGTATTAATATTTCATCTTTAGATGAGGATATTGTTACGCGTTATAAACTAAACGACTTATCTGTAAGTGATGACTCTTTAGGTGCACAAGCTCAAGAAATTATTCAAGTAGCTAAGGTATTTAGTAAGCTAGTATTGTCATCAGACGACCATGCAGGCTATATATTATTGCCACTTGCACGCATTGTTGAAGTTAGCAGTGAAGGTCAAATTAAGCTCGATCCAAAGTATATACCAGCATCGTTAAAAGTCGGCCAGTGTAAGCCATTACTTGGTTTAGTGAGAGAGATTGGCTCAATGATCAAGCAGCGCTCAGAGAGTATTGCTGTTAGATTGTGCCAAGGTTATGCGGGAAGTACCTCTGTAGCTGATTTTATTATGCTGCAAACATTAAACAAGTATGACGCTGTTTTTGAAAACTTATTATCAGTTAATAATCTTCATCCAAGCGTTCTTTATACACGTCTAATAGAGCTTGCTGGTGAGTTATCTACTTTTAGTACAGTAAACAAAAGAGTGCCTAAATTACCTAAGTATGATCATAAAAACTTAGGCCCAGTATTTAGTGAAGTAGTAAACTTTTTATACCAATCTTTAAGTCATGTAATTGAGCAAACTGCTACAGAAATAAAGTTAGAGCAAAGTAAGTTTGGTATTTCTTTTGGTGCGCTCAAAGACAAATCAGTACTTAGCTCAGGTCAATTTGTATTGGCTATTAAAGCCAGTGTTCCTCACGAGGAGCTTCGTAAGATATTACCTTCTCAAATTAAAATTGGTAGTGTTGAGACAATCCGAGATTTAGTAAATAATCAAATCCCAGGTATTACAATCAGTAACTTACCAACGGCACCGCGTCAAATTCCTTACCATGCAGGTTTTCATTATTTTGAATTAAATAAACATGGCGAGCATTGGGCAAAACTTCATTCAAGTGGTGGTATTGCTATTCACTTGTCAGGAAATTACCCCGAGTTACAACTAAGCCTGTGGGCAATAAGAACTTAACTTTTAAAAGGAAGAGTTTCAATGGACGAAACCATTATAAAACCACGTCCTGGTCGATTAGGGCGTGATGCCTCAAATAATCCTCAAGTAGATAATGATCCAGACAAAACAGTCATGTCTGTTGAGCCTGTTGCAAGTAGTATTCCTAGTAATGCAAAGGTTTCTATATTTAGAAACCCATTAATGGAAGCCGCAACAGACTGTTTCTCTTTGGTTATTTCAATTAGAAAATCAGTTGAGATGACTAACTTAGCTGCGTTAAAGCATCGATGTGTAGAGGCTATCAAACGTTTTGAAGTCGAACTACGTAATCAAAATTTATCAAAAGATGTAATCAAAAACTCTCGTTATTGTTTATGTGCAATTTTAGATGAATCAGTTTTAAACTCTAAATGGAGTTCTATGGAATGGGCTGACGAAAGCTTGCTTTCGACATTTCATAAAGAAACTTTTGGCGGTGAGTACTTTTATACTTTACTTGATAATGCATTGGCCCAGCCTGAGCAACACAAAGCCTTTTTAGAGCTGCAATACCACTGTTTAAATTTAGGTTTTAAAGGTAAGTACAGACTAGATACTGTGGGTGACAATAAAGTAGAAGAATACCGCTCACAAATGTATCACTTATTAAATCAATTAGATGGGCCAATCAATAATAAGCTTTCTCCTAACTGGAAACAAAGAGTAGCCGCTGGCGTAGAATTAAGAAATCAGGTGCCATTGTGGGTTATTTTTTCTGTTTTAGGCTTACTTTTACTTACCGTTTATTTATTTATAAATATGAAGCTAAATGATGATGTTATGGCTGTTAGTGACAAGCTTGCAATCATTCATCCTGTAGCTGAAGACCAAGCAGTAGATAAAAAAGATCAGCAGTTACTTGTACTAGAGCAGCTATTACAAACTGAGATTCAAATGGGGATTGTGACGATAAAGAAAAATATCGATAGGATCAGAATCTCTATTAATAGTGAGAGCCTTTTTAATCAAGGTGACTCTAAATTATTACCTTCATTTCAGCCTATTTTAGAAAAACTAGCGTTAAGCCTTGAAGGAACCAAAGGACGTATTTTAATAACCGGCCATACAGATGACACACCAATTAGAACTGATAAGTACCCTTCTAATTGGCACCTTTCTTTAGCGCGCGCAACGCAAGTTGCAAACTCTATGGCTAAAAGTACAAACCTCAGTGGGCGTTTATGGCCCGAAGGTAAGGGCGCAGCAGAGCCTATTGCCAGTAATTCAGATTCAGCTTCTCGGTCATTAAACCGACGAATTGAAATCGATTTATTATTTTAAGAGGCTGAAATGAGTTTTTCACAAAAAATAAAAAAAGTGACCTACGCACTTACATCTCGTACGGCAATGCTAATTATCGGCTTTTTAGCTTTATCATTATTAATTTGGTTTGGCGGCCCATTAATCGCGATAGCTGACTATGTACCACTACAAAGTATTGCAGCAAGACTGTTTACTATTATATTGGTTTTATTGGTTTTCTCTGTGTCTAAAATTTATCGTCTTGTGCAACAAAGCAAACGAGACGAAAAAATGGCTGATGAGTTAATTGATAGTAATAACGATACAAATAGCTCTGAAGTAAATGAAGAAATTACTACGCTTAAAACGCGAATGAACGAAGCTATCGATCTTTTAAAAGACGTAAAGCTGTTCAAAGGTAAAAATATTTACCAGTTGCCATGGTACATAATGATAGGCCCACCAGGGGCTGGTAAAACTACCGTTATTCATAACTCAGGACTTGATTACCCGCTAAAAGACAAGCTAGGTGTTGACTTGGTTCATGGTGTTGGCGGTACTCGTAATTGTGATTGGTGGTTTACCAATAAAGCAGTTTTAATTGATACAGCTGGGCGCTACACAACGCAAAGCAGCCATGCAAAGCATGATTCACGTGCATGGGAAGGCTTTTTAGGGTTACTTCGTAAGTACCGTCCACTTAGGCCTATTAATGGTGTAATGATCAGTATGGGTATTTCTGAGCTGATGAGCCAGACCAAAACTGAGAGAAACCTACATGCTCGCGCTATTAAACAGCGCTTACAAGAGCTGCAAAGCCAATTAGGTATGACCTTTCCTGTTTACGTTATTTTTTCTAAAGTTGATTTAATTGAAGGTTTTAGAGAGTTTTTTGGCGAATTAACAGAAGAAGAGTGTGAGCAGGTTTGGGGCGTAACCTTTGAACTTGATTTAGATAAAGACACGCAAGTAGATGCTTTCAACAAAGAATTTCACTCATTAATTTCTAAATTAACTGAAATGTTAAATCGTAGATTAATTAATGAAAGAAACGAAGAAATTCGCGCTAAGATATTTGAATTCCCTAGGCAGCTTCGTGTTTTACAAGGTGTAGGAGATGCTTTTTTAAAAGAAATATTCACACCTAATGCATACGAAGAACTACCAATGTTTCGTGGTGTTTACCTCACAAGTGCAACGCAAGAAGGTACGCCATCTAGTTTTTTAAACGAAGCAAACGCAGGCGAATCTGGATACATTAACCAATCTAAAAGCTTTTTTATAAAGAATGTATTAGAAGGTGTAATTTTTCCAGAGCAAAACTTAGCAAGTACTAACAAACATCATGACAAGCAAAATAAATGGCTTCGTGTTGGTAGCATAACGCTTGCATGCATAGCTTTACTTGGTTTTTCAACATCGTGGTACTTTAGTTTTGCTTGGAATAGTAACTTAATTTCAGAGACTGAAGATGCGATTGCAACGTACCAAGAACTTGATACAGCCTCATTTGACCGTAATAACTTACTAGTACTAAACGATAGATTAAAGGCTCTTAGAAACTTACCTGCAAGCAACCCTGAACTTGTTAATACACAAGAGTCTAAATCAATTGGGTTTGATAAACTAAATGAAATAAAAATGGCTTCTACACAAGCCTACGACCGTTCATTACAAACGTATTTAGAACCGTTTATTGCAAGTACCTTAATTAAAGAAATGGAAGCTCATCCTGAGCACTTAAGTTATTTATACGAAACACTTAAGTGTTACCTCATGTTGTTTCAGCCTGAATACTTTGAAAGTGAAGATATAACGGTTTGGTTTAACGCTTATTTAGAGCGTAACTTACCAGGCGATAAAAATATGCAAACCAGAGTAGAGCTGATGGAGCATGTAGCTACATTACTTGAAAACGGTGTTAGCCAAATTGAAATTGATAATCAAGCAGTACGTGTTGCACGAGCTGAGCTAACTAAGCTACCAATTGCTGAACGAGCATATCAACGATTACAAGCCGACTTCCTAGATAGCAGTATTCCGCCATTTAGGCTTACAGACATTATTAGTTTTGAAAGTGCGCAAAAATTTACTTTTAGAAATGACGGTGAGCTTACGCGAAGTATCCCTGGCTTATATACATTTAATGGTTTTCACGGCATTTTTAATGTTGAGAAAAGTAAAATGCTTGGCAATTTAATGGCAAGTAGCTGGGTGTATGGTGAAGAGGCAACGGGCACTTACGATATTTCTAAAGATGAGATTGAGAAGAAGCTAGAGCAGCGATACTTTCAAGATTATATTTATTATTGGCAATCATTTATTGATGATCTGAGCCTGAATCAATATAGCTCTC
The DNA here is from genome assembly GCF_014164325.1 of Pseudoalteromonas sp. SG43-4. Taxonomy (NCBI): domain Bacteria; kingdom Pseudomonadati; phylum Pseudomonadota; class Gammaproteobacteria; order Alteromonadales; family Pseudoalteromonadaceae; genus Pseudoalteromonas; species Pseudoalteromonas sp. SG43-4. The sequence goes on from NZ_JACJFB010000012.1 coordinate 36,951, forward strand.
CGGCTGAGGGAGTTAATATTACTGATGCCTTAGCAGGCTCTGAAGCGCCTATTAAAAATATTATCACTGCAGTACAAAAAAATGTGCAGCTAACTAAATTACCAGTATCTGATAACCAAAAGGCTGCAGGTAAAGTTGCAGCAAATGCTGCTGAAATAGCTATGCAAACCAAAGCTAATCGTATCAAGCGATTTTTACCTGACGAAGCCCCTAAATTTGATATTAAATTACCGGGTCACCAAGTTGAAGAAGCCTTTGAAGATGTAATAAAAATTGATGCTCAACAATTAGATAATATTCAGAAAAACCTAAGAGAGTTAAACGTTTACTTAACCAAACTTGATAGAGGCGATCAATTAAAGTCGTCAATTAAAGACCAAATTAGCGGTAAAAGTAAGCCTAGCTTTATTCGTCAGCTTGAGTTTCAAAGTCGAGATTTACCTTACCCGTTTAATAGTTGGCTGTTAGATATAAGTAGAGATACTAGTAACATAACTAAAAATAGTGCCAACAGACATTTAAACGAGATGTGGAAAAGTAAGGTGCTACGCGAATATAACGCTGCAATTGTTGGCCGTTATCCGTTTTCTCCATACGCAGATAAAGAAGTGAATATGAAAGATTTCACTCGATTTTTCGGCCCAGGTGGAACAATTGATAGCTTTTTCACCAATTATATTGCGCCAAGTGTAGATATGAGCTCAACGCCATGGAAATTTGAAAAAGATATAGGTATTAGCCGAGATACATTAGCGATGTTTGAACTGGCGAATCAAATTCAAACAGTCTTTTTTGATGGCGGAAGTGCAACACCAAGAATTGAGTTTGGCTTAAAACCATTAGAATTAGACCGCACCATCTCTAGCTTTATGCTCGAAATTGACGGTCAGTCAATGACTTACAGGCATGGTCCACTTAGGGTAACAAATTTTGTATGGCCTGGAGCAAGTGGCCAGAGTAAAACACGAATTGTATTTACTCCTCCAAATGGTGGTCGTTCTATAAATACAACTTACCAAGGTGAATGGTCGCTATATCGCATGTTAGACGAGTTAAGTGCTAAAAGAGCAAAAACACGTGAAGACTTAGAGTTACATTTTTCACTCATGGGAAACAATGCGAAAGTCGAGTTATTGCCTAAATCAATCAGGCATCCATTTTGGAATAAAAGTGTAGAGAAGTTTTCATGTCCGACCCGATTATAAATATTGGTTATCTTGGCAAGGTACCTAGTTTAGGTGATTTTGTACAAGATAGCGTTTCGAAAGAATTTTCAGAGCATTGGGAGCAGTGGCTGCAAGCAGCCATTGCAGTGAGTAAAGAACAGCTAGGTGAAGTATGGCAAGATAATTACTTAATTGGACCAGTATGGCACTTTGCATTATCGCCAAACATTGTTGGTGACAAAGGCGTTATGGGGACTCTATTACCGAGTATGGACGCAGTAGGTAGACACTATCCCTTCACAGTTGCTAGCACATTAGAATTTGCACCTATTGATGTTTTAAACTCAGGTGTGTTTTCTTTAGAGTATGAAGACACTGTATTAAAAGTGCTTGATAGTTCGGTTGATTTATTTTCTTGGCGTAAAGAGGTTGCTAAGTCTCTAAGCTCTATTGCAGGAGTTAAAAAGCAGGTTAGTTTTTTAAATTCTGTAGATAAAAATAAAAGTGCAGAAGCATTTGAGTTCTCAGGTGATGAGTTATCAAGTCAAGTCCTCCAAGATGCAATGCATGCTCTTTTGTTAAAAAAACACGGTGATTACAGCGTTTGGTGGACACATGGCTCTTATAATATAAAACCTATGGTACTCATAACGCCTGGCTTGCCTGCGGTAAATCAAGTTGCAGCAATGTTAGATGGAAGGTGGAAACACTGGGAATGGAACTTTACACAGGTAAAAAATAGTGATTAGCAAGTTTAGTACAAGTTATGCAATTACCCACCGAGGCGCTGTGAGGCAGCTTAACGAAGATGCGCATGTAGAGATAAATAACCATAACTTATGGGTTGTCGCAGATGGGATGGGAGGTCACGAAGCAGGTGAAGTTGCCAGTCAGCTTGTTGTAGATGTAATAAGAGCAAAAGTTGAAGAGCTACCACTTGAGAAGCTTGAAGTATCTCACATAGTTGAAGCCATTGAAGATGCGAATAGGCAATTAAACGAATATAGTGCCCAATATTTAGGTAGTAAAACCGCAGGAAGTACAGTTACTGCCTTATTTCTTAAAAATAATAAGTACTATGTTTTGTGGGTTGGTGATAGCCGAGCTTATATGCTTCGAGATGGTCAACTTAAGCAGATATCGAGAGATCACAGTCAAGTAAACGATTTAATTGATGAAGGGATTATTTCAGTAGAAGAAGCCAAGACACATCCATTATCAAATGTAATCACAAGAGCTGTGGGTGTAACTGCGGATGTAAAAGTAGACGTTATTCAAAATGAAGTAAAAACGGGCGATATATTTTTACTTTGTTCAGATGGGCTCACCGGTGAGTTGTCTGATGAAGACATATGTTTATCACTAGAGCCTAGTAGCATTATTGATTCTGGTATGGCGCTTATGCATTCATCATTAGTTAGAGGTGCAAGAGATAATGTGACCTGTATTTTAATTAAGTACGATGAAGGATACGCTGGTCATAAATCAGAAACATTCAACATTCAAGATGAAGCTACTATCCCGCTTTTTTCTAAATAACGATTTTAAGTTAAAAAAATTGGTTTGTATTTTATATTTGAGTTTTTACTTTAATTACATCTATTAATTAATAAGTATATTAAATTTTAATTGTTTATATAAAGGCAATAATTAAGGTTTAAACTCAATTGTAACTAGGCTTGTAATTTATTATAAAGAATGTAATATGAAATCCGCTCCGCTTTATTGGAGTTTTATGGATAATTATTAGGACGACGGAATGTTTTTATTTGAAGAGTATATTTCCCCTATTTCAGACACCGAGGTTGCAGGTATTGATCCTCGCTCAGATGTCTCGCCTACGTCGACTTATTACGCCTTAAAAGATTTAAGAAACCAGCTTCGCGCAGCAGAAAGAAATGCATTAGTGGATGAAGAAGGTATTTCCTCACTAGCAAGAGATTGGCTTCCTTTATTAGAGCAATGTAGCAAAGCAATAAAAACACAAAGCAAAGATATCGAATATTTAGCTTGGTTTATTGAAGCACTTTGTCGAATTCATGGCTTCAAAGGCTTAGCTTTTGGTTTTAAAGTTGCTCATAACTTGCTCGACAATTATTTTGATGAATTATACCCGTCACTCGATGACGATGATGAAGTGTCAGACAAAGTATCTGCATTGGTTGGCCTTAATGGTTCAGCAGGCGAAGGTACATTAATAATCCCGATAAAAAGTATCTATCTGACCGATAGCGCCAGTATGGAGTCATATTCTTTTTGGGAATATCAGCAAGGCTATGATATTTCTCGTTTAACAGATGAGAAAAGAGAGAAAAAGCTTAATTTAGGTGCTGTTGACTATGAGCTCATTGAAAGAAGTGCTGCAGAAACAAGTACTGAATTCTTTGTTACTTTAAAACAAGACATTGAAAACGCGATTGAGCAATTTGCTTTATTAAGCGAAGTATTGGATAGAGTAACTGGACAGCCACAGCCAACATCAAATATAAAACAAGCATTAGCAGTTAGTCTTGCTGCTGTTGAGCATGTTGCTGCAGATAAGCTTGAAGCTGCTGATAAGGCAAAAGCTGCATTAAACGAAGTGCAAGAAGTGGTTCAAAGTGAAGACGACGACGGTCAAAGTGTTACAGAGCAAGTTGTAAAAGTTAATCACGAAATTAACTCAAGAGAAAGTGCGATTAATAAACTCAAAGAAATCGCTACTTTTTTTAGAAAAACAGAGCCGCACTCACCTATGTCGTACACCATAGAACAAGTAATTCGATGGAGCGAATTGTCGCTGCCTGAATTATTAAATGAATTAATTACAGATAGTGATGCTAGGACTGGGTACTTTAAGTTGTCTGGCATTAAAATCAGCGAAACTGAAACATAAGTAAAAGGAGTTCTCTATGAGTATCCATGATAAATTAAAACGAGTTCGTAAGCCTCGCGTACACATCACTTATGATGTGGAAACTGAAGGCACTGCAGTAAAAAAAGAATTACCATTTGTTGTTGGTGTTATGGGCGACTTCTCTGGTGATAACACAGAAGCATTAAAACCACTTAAAGATAGACGATTTGTGCAAATAGATCGTGAAAACTTTAATGACGTTTTAAAGCGCATGAGCCCTTCACTAAAATTATTAGTTGATAATACGCTTAATGATGATGGTTCTGAATTTGAAGTAAAACTTAACTTTAAATCGATTGATGACTTTGAACCAGCAGCTGTTGTAAATCAGGTTGAGCCATTACGTAAATTAATGGAAACACGTAACAAGTTACGCGATTTAATGACTAAGATTGACCGCTCTGAAGAATTAGAAAACGTGCTTGAAGAAGTACTAAGCAACACAGCAAGCTTAGATACAATCGCAAAAGAGCTTAAAATAGAGGAGACTGAAAAATGAGTACAGAGCAACTAAGTACTGAATTAGAGTCTACCTCAGAAGCAACGTCTTCACTATTAGAGCAAGCTATTGGCGCAACTAAGCAAACCGATGCAAGCCGTGCAGAAGAGTTACTTAAAACACTGACAGAAGAAGCCTTAAAAGGGACTGTTCAGTGGAACAAAAACATGACAGTGACGTTTAATGAAGCAATTCAATTAATCGATCAAAAGATCTCAAAACAGCTAAGTGTAGTAATGCACAGCGAAGAGTTTCAAAAGTTAGAAGGCTCTTGGCGTGGATTGCACCATTTAGTAATGAATTCTGAGACAAGCTCTACACTTAAAATTCGTATGCTAAATATGAAGAAAAAAGAACTTCATAAAGATTTGAGCAAAGCTGTTGAGTTTGACCAAAGCCAAACATTCAAAAAAATCTATGAGTCTGAGTTTGGTACTCCAGGTGGCGAACCATACGGTACTATCGTTGGTGACTTTGAGTTTACTAACCACCCTGAAGATGTTGAAACATTAAGTCTAATGTCTAATGTTGCAGCCGCTGGTTTCTGTCCATTTATTTCAGCTTCATCGCCATCATTATTTGGTTTTGATAACTGGGAAGAGCTAACCAAACCACGTGATTTAGAAAAAGTATTTGAATCTCTAGAGTACACTAAGTGGCGTTCATTCAGAGACAGCGATGATTCGCGTTTTGTTTCATTAACTATGCCTCGTTTCTTATCTCGCCTACCTTATGGTGCGGCTTCTAAACCAGTTGAAGAATTTAACTATGAAGAGTTTGAAGTTGAACCAAAAGATGGCCGTTCAGTAAGTACTGATAACAGTGATTACTGTTGGAGTAATGCAGCCTACGCTATGGCTACAAATATGACCAAAGCATTTGCTCAATACGGTTTCTGTACTGCAATACGTGGTGCTGAAGGCGGCGGTAAAGTAGAAGGTCTTCCTACGCATATCTTCACAAGTGATGATGGCGATCCAGATCTTAAATGCCCAACTGAAATTGGCATTACAGATCGTCGTGAAGCTGAATTAAGCAAGTTAGGTTTCTTGCCTCTTTGTCATTACAAAAATACAGATTATGCAGTATTTTTTGGTGGACAAAGCTGTCAAAAACCACAAATTTATTCAACTCCAGATGCCACAGCTAATGCGGCAATATCTGCACGTCTACCTTACCTTATGGCAACGTCTCGCTTTGCTCATTACCTAAAAGTAATGGCGCGTGATAAAATTGGTAGCTTTATGGAAGCTGAAGACGTTGAGTCTTGGTTAAACCGCTGGATCCTTTCGTATGTAAATGCTACTGAGGGTGGTGGTCAAGATATCAGAGCACGTTATCCTCTAGCAGATGCAAAAGTATCAGTTAAGGAAATTCCAGGTCAACCAGGTGCATATAATGCAGTTGCATGGTTACGACCTTGGCTACAAATGGAAGAGCTTACTTCTTCTTTACGCCTTGTAGCTAAAATTCCAGAGATCGGTTAATTAACTGATCTTTAGCGTTAAGGATAATGCAGTAGAATGAATCACGAAGAGTTTTCATTTATAAATCAAGACTTCGCTTTTGTACAAAAAGCGCAGTCTAGAATAAGTGATAATGAGGCTTTACTCGATAGGTTTTTAAACGAAAAAAACCTAGATAAAGCCTTGTTGTTATGGCTTGAAGGCTCTTCAGATTCACCTATATCTTGGACTAAAGAATCACTTGGTCCTTATTTACAGCGCGTAATTGTTGAACTCGATCAACTCATTTCAGAACAATTAAACCTCATAATTCATAATGATAGATTTCAAAAGTTAGAAGCCAGTTGGCGTAATCTTTGGTGGCTGATACTTCAAAGCGAACAATACGACAAAGAAAATAAAGTAAAAATAAAAGTATTGAACTGCGATTGGGCAACACTCTCTAAAGATGTAAACAAAGCTATTGATTTTGACCAAAGCCTATTTTTTCAACTACTTTATCAAAGTGAGTTTGATAGCGCAGGTGGCGAGCCATTTGGTGTAGTAGTGGGTGATTATGAAATTAGTAACATGTGCTCAGCAGGCACAATTTATAATGACATAGACACAATAAAAGAAATATCTAGAACCGCTGCCGCTGCTTTCTCTCCATTTATTTGCTCAGCTTCTCCTAACTTATTTGGTGCAGATAACTTTTCTGATTTAGGCTATTACGCAGACTTATTTGACCAGTTTGAACAACCCGAATACGCTAAATGGCAGAGCTTTCGAGCGATGGAAGAATCTCGTTTTATTGGGCTTACGCTTCCTCATGTATTAGTTAGACCGCCATATAGCAATGATGGAAAACGTCATCAAGATTTTTACTTTAAAGAACAAATTAAAGACCCTGAAAGCGATATGCTTTGGGGCAATGCAGCATATCAATTTGTATCTACCTTAATAAGAGCATATTGCGATAGTGGCTGGTTTGGGCACATTCGCGGTATTGAGCCGGGTAAAATTTCAAAGGGTCTGGTTACAGGGCTTGCGAGAGACAGTTTTGCAAACGACACTTATCAAAAAGAAGCAAAGCCACCACTAAACTTATTAGTAACAAGCAAATTTGAAAAGCAATTTTCTGAACTTGGCTTTATTCCAGCATCATCAGTGACTAATACAGAACACATTGTTTTTTATAGTAATGCATCGGTTCAAAAAACCAAAAATTATGAATCAAGCGCCGCTAATATTAATGCGCGCTTATCTTCAATGCTGCAATATATTTTGTGTGTATCTCGTTTTGCTCACTATTTAAAGCTATTAGCTCGAGACCGTGTCGGCTCTTATAACACGGCACAAGCTTGTGAGCGAGACCTACAAGCGTGGATAAATAATTATACAACGGCTTCAGATTCCTCCTCCGAGCATATAAGAAGTAAGTACCCGTTAAGTAATGCCAGAATAAAAGTCAGTGAAAATAAAGCCAATCCAGGGCATTACTTTTCTGTTTTACAATTACAGCCACATTTTCAATTAGATCAGATGATCTCCAGTATTAAATTAATTACAGAGCTCAGTCCTCATCATAAAATAAAGGAATAGTCATGAAAAAAATACATAGCTTAATTCGCGAGGGGAAACTTACTGATGCATTATCTTGTTGTGCTACAGAGCTTCAAGATGAGCCATTAAACTTTGATATCAGAAGTATTTACGCCGAATTACTTTGCATAAATGGTGAACTTGAAAAAGCCGATAAACAGCTAGATTTCATGGTACAAAAAAATCCAGAATTTGCAGTAGGTGCAGTAAATTTAAGGCACTTAATTCGTGCTCAGCAATCTCGTGTAGATTTTTATCAAGGTAAAGGCATTCCTAAGTTATTTCATGATGCGAATGAGTTAGACACACTATTTTTGAAAATGCATGTTGCTCTGTTAGAAGGCTCAACCGACGAAGCAGCTCAGTTAGCTCAAGAGATGGAGTCTTTAAGAGTTAGCACAGACGTGGCATCAACAAGAGATCTTGATGATTGCTTAAACCCGTACCTAGAGGTTTTAGGTACTAATGGTGAGTTTTATCTAGCAAACTTTAACGAAATTGAATCGTTAAAAATGGAGCCAGTAGAATCTTTATTAGAAAGTATTTGGTTACGTGTTGAAATTACAATTAAAGATGGTCCATCAGGTACAGCTCATTTACCACTTGTTTATATTAACTCTGAATCGGAGCTTGAAAAGCTAGGTCAAGTGTCTGACTGGATTGAGTTAAAAGATGAATTTATTATCGGTAAGGGCATGAAAATGCTGTTTGTTGATGATGAGGCTATCACCATCCCAAATTTAAAAATAAGCTCACTTGAAACAGCATAATTTAAGCTTAAGCAACCATGATAGAGCATAAACAACAGCTTCAAGCATCCATCATAGATAGGCTTATTGATGATGAGCCCGACTTCCAGGATGCGCCATCACGTACCGAAGGCATCACTATTAGTGAGCTTAGAAAAAACGTGCGCAGAGATATTGAAGCTTTGCTAAATGCTCGAATTCAATGGCATACATGGCCAACTCAATACACCGAGCTGGCTACTTCATGTTTGTCTTATGGTTTACCTGACTTTTCGAGTATGTCTGTAAGCTCTCACGAAGGGCGCGCATTACTGTGTGAAACCGTCAGAAATACAATTTTAAAGTTTGAGCCACGGTTTCTTGAAGTAGAAGTGTTTACAGATGAAGAAGTGCCTTTAAACAGAGTGTTAAATTTAAGAATAAATGCACTTTTATACGCCGACCCTGAGCCAGAGTTTATTAGTTTTGATTCAGAAGTAGAGCCCGTGAACTTGGGTATGAAAATTATTGAGGCATCATTATGAACGATGAGTTATTGAAGTATTACAATCGTGAATTAGCATTTGTGCGTCATTTAGGTAAAGACTTTGCTGAAAAATATCCAAAAGTTGCAGGGCGTTTAAAGTTAAGTGAAGATCATATTGAAGACCCTCATGTCTCAAGATTAATAGAATCTTTTGCATTTTTAACTGCCAATATAAGGCAAAAGCTCGACGATAGTTTCCCGGAGTTAACGGATGCTTTGCTAGGGCAAATGCTACCAGATTACCAAGCGCCAATCCCATCAATGTCAGTTGTTAAGCTCGAAGCTGAGAACTTATCTACGGCAGGGGTGGTTATACCAAAGGCAAGTGAAGTAGAAACTAACGTTGACTCAATGAAGCAATGTAAATTTCAAACGTGTTATGAAACCTACCTTTGGCCTGTTGAAATAACAAATGTGCAATTTGATAATAGCCCATTTGTAGCGCCTAAGCCTCGCTGGCAAGAAAAAGCAAAATCTATTTTCAAAATAGAATTAACAGGTGAGTATAAAGGGGTTTCGCTTGCAGAAACTGGCCTTGAAAAATTACGGATTTTTATCAATGGCCAATGGCATCATACACTTAAAGTTTACGAACTACTGTTCAAACATAGTATTGGTATTGCTATAGACAATGGCGATGAAGGTATTAGATATCTGTCAAAAAACCAATTAAAAGCAGTGGGCTTTGATTCTAACGAGGCTGTTGTTCCTTATTCGCAGCGCTCATCTGCCGGATATCGTTTGCTTGTCGAAAATTTTACTTTTCCTGAGAAGTTTAGGTTTTTTGAGCTTGAAGGCATTCTTTCATCACTGCCTAAGCAATCTAATAAATGTAGTATTTATATTTACCTAGATACTGAATCTGCTGAGCTTGAAAAGCAAGTAGATAAAGATATGTTCTTATTAGGCTGTACACCAATAATAAACTTATTTGAACAAGAGCTTGAGCCAATACGACCTGAGATCAGTGAATATGAATATCAGTTAACACCGCGTTATATGGACTCGGAAATATCAGAAGTAATTGGTATATCGGAAGTTATTGCATTTGATCATAAAGGCAATAAACAAATTGTTTCGCCTTTTTATGGTCAAACACACCCTAAGTATCATGGACATGATGATTTGTTTTGGCATATTCGTCGAGAAACTGCTTCTTGGGCTGGCGGTTATGTAGAGTCAGGAACCGAAACATTTTTATCGTTAGTTGATGCTACTTTTGAAAATAGTGCGATGGAATATGGTGACGGAAACTCTGTACTTACTGTGCGCGCAAATTGTAGTAATCGCAACCTACCAGCAAGCATGCCATTTGGTGATGACGAACTTGGTTTATTAATGCCTGAGCGCGGCGATGTAATTAAAAAAATTAGATGTTTAACGCCATTTACTCATGCAGTGAGACCTATATTAGCTGATGCAACACGGTGGCAGTTAGTTAATCATTTAACGCTTGATACTTTTAGTGGTGAAGACGCATGTAATAAGCTTAAAGAAGTTTTGCGTTTATACGATTTTAGAGCATCACCACAAACTAAAGGCATGATAGATAATATTTATAGAGTTGTAGTAGAGCCCTCAACTGCCCGTGTGATTCAAAAAGGTAAAGTAAGCTTTGCAACAGGCAGCGAAATTGAAATTACATTTGCTAACGATGATTTTTCTGGCAGCGGCATGTTCTTCTTTGCATCAATACTTGATCACTTTTTTGCTCAATTTGCAGCAATAAATAGCTACACGCGTTTAAGTTTAAGGCTTAAAGAGCAAGAACAAATTTATTATCAATGGCCTGCAAGAGTGGGTGACTGTCCGTTATTATGATAAAGCAAATAATCTCACAAGCTTCTCAAATTGACTTTTATAAAGCTGTTTTCATAATTGAAAATCAGCTAAAAAAGCGTGGCTTAGATTATCGACATGTCGGTTACGACAGTAATCCAAAGCAAGAGTTGATTAAGTTTACAGCTACCCAAAAGTTTGGTTATCCAGGTAATGCAATTACCAAATTAGAAGAAACTGGTTTTGAAGACGGTATGCATAAAGTAACTATGCAGGTTTCTTTTATGGGACTGACGGGTTGTTCAGGCGCTTTACCCCAGTTTTATAGCGAACTTGTGATGCAGCGTTTGCGCTATAAAGATACAACCATGCGTGACTTTTACGACATGTTTAATCATCGTTTAGTCTCACTGTATTACCGCGCTTGGAAAAAATATAAGCCTTCGCTTAATCACGTTAATAAAGAAAAAAACAAAGACCCATACACACAAATACTCGGTTTATTAAGTGGTGGCTATAACGAGCACCAACTGCATTTTTCAGGTTTATATAGCCGTAAAATTAGAAATGCATTTGATTTAAAAAATGTACTTTCGTCATACCTAGGTTGTGATGTATCAATCAAACAAATGGTTGGCCAATGGCACGAGTTAAAAGAGCAAGAACAAACCCGTTTAGCCAGCCAGGCATTATATGAAGGCCAGCACGCCCGTTTAGGTGTTGATACCATGATTGGAAATAAAGTATGGGACGTATCTTCTAATATCGAAATCCACATAAAATCAGATGATCCAGATAAAGCAAAACAACTTTTGCCCAAAGGTCCGCTTTTCGAAATAGCGAATCAAATAACAAAAGACTATGTAGGAAATGCTATTAACTTTCGCTTAGTCATTGAGTCAAATTTTCAAAATTTAGGTGCCGCTAAACTTTCAAAAAATGAGTGTCAGTTAGGCGCTAATAGCTTCTTATCTGTACAAGATAACAAATTAAAATCTAACCCTACTAAGTTATCGTTTAAGGGATAATTAAAATTAAAAGGAAAAAAGTATGTCTTCGATGACACTGAATAAACTAGTTGAAAAACTGAGTCCTGATTGCAGAAAAAGCCTAGAAGGTGCTGTTGCTATATGTAATAGTCGCAGTCATTTCACGGTTGAACTTGAGCATTGGTTACTTGCAATGATTGAGCAGCAATTAGATGATGTTAGACTAATTTTTGGCTCGTTCGATATAGATATTGATAAAGTTCAACAGGATTTAAATCAATCATTAGAGTCGTTTAAAACGGGTAGTGAGTCATCTCCTAGTTTGTCAGTGCATGTTACGAGTCTTCTTAAGCAATCTTGGTTAAGTACCAGTATTGAGTTTACAGATAATCAAATTCGTAGTGCATACGTTATTTATACCCTTACTAAAGACGATACATTATCTAGCTTAGTAACACGTTGTAGTAAGTTATTTAATAAAATAGAGCCTGGTCAATTGCTTCATGCATGGCCTGAAATAGTTGCGCAATCTCAAGAGCGCAACCATTCAGTACAAAATGCGTCAACTCAAGCAAATGTTGGTTCTAAAACTCCAAGTTTAGATCAATTTACTGTTGATTTAACTGCCCAAGCACTCGCTGGAAAAATAGATCCTATTCTTGGTCGTGATTTCGAAATTCGTCAAATGGTTGATATTTTAACCAGGCGCCGCCAAAACAACCCAATTTTAACTGGTGAAGCGGGCGTAGGTAAAACAGCTGTTGTTGAAGGGCTAGCATTAAGAATTGCTCAAAAAGACGTACCAGCCGTATTACAAAATGTAAAAATTCACAGCTTAGATTTAGCACTATTACAAGCTGGTGCAGGTATGAAAGGGGAATTTGAAAATCGCCTTAAATCGCTTATCAATGAGGTAAAAAATGCGGTAAATCCGGTTATTTTGTTTATTGATGAAGCACATACCATGATTGGTAGCGGTGGTGCAGCGGGTCAAAATGATGCGGCAAATCTATTAAAGCCTGCTTTAGCGCGTGGTGAATTACGCACAATAGCTGCAACTACTTGGGCTGAATACAAAAAGTTTTTTGAGAAAGACGCCGCATTAACACGCCGATTCCAAGTTGTAAAAGTTGAAGAGCCAACCCCTGAAAAAGCGGTGGCAATGTTACGAGGCTTAGTGCCTGTAATGGAAAAACACCACAAAGTGTTTATATCTGAGCAAGCACTTGAAGGCGCAGTGCACTTATCACACCGATATATTACTGCAAGGCAGCTCCCAGACAAAGCCGTTGCATTACTAGATACAGCTTGTGCACGTGTTGCAATGAGCCAAGCATCGACTCCAAATACTATAGAGCAGCTTGTAAATCGCTTAAGCGAAATAGAAACACAAGTAAAAATGCTTAACAGAGAGCAAAAAACGGGTTTAGATCATTCACAGCAACTAGACACATTAAAAGCAGAGCTAATTACAATTGAAGAGCGATTAGCGCCGTTAAATGAGCAATTTAGTGCTGAAAAAGAAATTGTAGCTGAGCTTAATCAAGCTTTAGAGCTTATTAACTCTCAAGATGAAGAGTCATCACAAGAAATACTCGATAAGCTAAGACTTAGTAAAGAGAAGCTAGCCTCTTTTGAACATAATATGGTTCATTGGCAGGTTAATGAAGAGCTTATAGCGCAAGTTATTTCAGATTGGACAGGGATACCTGTTGGCAAAATGCATGAAGATGAAATACATGGCATTTTAAATTTAGCACAGCAAATGAAGCAACGAGTTGTAGGGCAAGACCACTCTCTTGATTTAATAGCTAAAGTTGTTCAAACATCTCGTGCTCAGCTAGCAGATGAAAGCCGTCCTAACGGTATATTTATGTTAGCAGGGCCAAGCGGTGTGGGTAAAACAGAAACTGCACTTTCGCTAGCCCAAGAAGTGTATGGTAGTGAAGAAAACGTCACGGTAATTAACATGTCAGAGTTTAAAGAAGAACATAAAGTTTCTTTATTACTTGGCTCTCCTCCAGGGTATGTAGGTTACGGTGAGGGAGGAATATTAACCGAGGCAGTAAGAAGAAAGCCATACAGTGTTGTACTTTTGGATGAGATGGAAAAAGCACACCCAGGCGTACAAGATATTTTTTATCAAGTATTTGATAAAGGTACAATTAAAGACGGTGAAGGCCGCGATATCGACTTTAAAAACACAATTATTATTATGACCTCAAATGTGGGCACAGATACCACAATGAGCTTATTTGAAGACGAAGAAAGTAAACCAAGCATCAAAGGTTTATTAAAGGCATTACAAGATGATTTACTTGCTTCATTTAAACCGGCATTTTTAGGTCGTATTAATGTAATACCTTACATTCCGTTAAGTGACGATATTCTTACTGAGATTGCCGCTATTCAAATAAATAAAATAATTAAACGTGTTAAAAAACACTACAATGCCGAGTTAATTTATAATGACGATGTAATTGAATATATTATTGCTAATTGCCAAAATGCAGGCTCAGGTGCACGTAATATTCACACTATACTTCAAAATAGAGTGCTGCCATTGTTGTCTGAGATTTTACTTTCTAGCATGATTGACGACAAAGAAATTAATAGTATATCGCTATTAGTAAAAGATAATGAATTTGAACTAGAGCTGAATTAAAGGTTAATTAAAGTTAATTTGAAATAACTTGTTATTAAGGTTGTTTCTTTAGTTTGAGGGCATTATAATTTTGGTGCCTGATATCACTACATGGAATTTTTGAGACATTGTCTTCATCTAAGGAAAGGAATCAGAAGGCCTTTTCATTGCTGTATTAAAGATAATGGTTTCAAAGGAATTTTGGTATATACCAAAGTAAAGAATCCAGTATTAATGGATAACATTGTTTAATAAAAAGGAGCATTATCAAATGCAAGCAAATACATATTTAAAATACGGTTCAATCAAAGGCGAAACTACTGCTGAGTCTTTCAAAGATTTAATTACAGTTTTATCTCTTGATTGGAATGTAAGTCGCGAAATTAGCTCAGCTACTGGTACAGCGATGGACCGTGAGTCAAGCTCTACTCGCCTTGGTGACGTAACAATCACTAAACTTCAAGATAAAGCATCTCCGGATCTTTTCAAAGAAGCGACAATCGGTAAAGGTTTACCAGCTGTTTTCCATATCACTAAGCAAGGTGATAAGGTTGAAGAAATCATGAAAATCGAACTTACAGATGCAATGATTTCTAGCTACTCAGTTTCAGTACAAAACGATCGTCCAATCGAAACAATCACTATCAGCTACACAGAAATGATGATGACTGTTACTCCAACAGACGACAAAAATAACATTACTGCTCCTCTTGTATACGGTTACAGCGGTGTTAAAGGTCAACAAATGTAATATTTGTTACCTTATAATGGCTCTGGGCATTGCTCAGAGCTTTTTTTGATCTTTAAGGACGGGAAAAGCAAGGAATGCAAAAAGCAACACAAGATAAAAACGTAATTCAAATTAGCACCCCTGTTGGTAAAGATGCCCTCTATTTAACTCGTTTTGTTGCCCAAGAGGCAATGTCTGATTTGTTTGTTATGTCGGCCAATATGTACACTATTGGAAAACAAATCGCGCACGAAGACTTAGTGGGTAAACCTGTATCTATTAAAGTAAAAAATGCAGATGGCGGTGGTGAGCGTTACTACCACGGCATTGTTAGTCATTTGGTTTCAAATGGCAGCCGTACGGCTGATGTTGACGAGCAAAAAAATTATATAGATTATCAAGCGACGATAGTTCCATTCGCAGCTTCAATGCGCAATCGTAAAAATAGCCGCATTTTTCAAAAGAAAACAATTAAAGAAATATTTGCTGATTTATTTGGCCAACACAATGTTTCCTTTAGCGATAAAACCAGTAAAACCTACCCTAAATATGAATATTGTGTTCAGTATCAAGAGTCTGATTTTGATTTTATTCAGCGCTTATTCCAACAAGAAGGTATATTTTACTTTTTTGAACACTCAAACAGTAACCATACGCTTGTATTAGCTGATGATATTACGGCTTACGAAGTATGTAATGAAGGCAAAGTTGTATTTTCAACTGGCCATTTAAGCGAATCACACGTATCGCGCTGGCAAGGTGGCTTAAGCATTGCCCCTGGTAGTTTTAAACGTGTTGGTTACGACTTTAAACAGCCATCACGATACCCAGATGGCGAGCAAGCAAACGCTGAACTTCCTACTCAATCGGTCTCTGAAATTTTTGAATACACGGGCGAGCAAGAGTGCCACCCGCGCGCTGCTAATCTAGCGTCTGTGCAGCTAGAGTCACTGCAAAGAGACATGAAGCTTTCCAGTGGGCGCAGTGATTGCCGCTCATTTACTGTAGGTAAGTTATTTAGTTTTAAAAAGCACGAAGACCCACGTCTTGAAGGTAAAACATTTGTTATTACCTCTATGATGACTTCAATTACAGTACCCAACCAATCAGGTTCGCAGCAGTCATCGGTAGAAGAAGTTTATTCAAATCACTTTGAATGTGTACCAAAAGAAATCCCTTACAGAGCACAAATAAATAAGAAAAAGCCTGTAATAAACGGGGTCCAAACGGCAATCGTAACTGGCGACAGCGCTGATGAAATTATGATTGACCAATATGGTCGTGTAAAAGTGCAATTTGATTGGGACAGAGAAGGCAAAAAAGATTCTAAAAGTTCGTGTTGGATCCGCGTTGCCCAAAACTGGGCTGGTAAAAAGTGGGGGGCTTTTTTCTTCCCTCGCGTTGGCCAAGAAGTACTTGTGGATTTTATAAATGGCGACCCAGATCAACCTATAATAAGTGGGGCCGTGTATAACGCAGACTTAATGCCTCCGTATGCATTACCGGCAGAAAAAACGCAAAGCGGCATAAAAACGCGTTCTACAAAAGAAGGCGGAGCAGATAATTTTAACGAGCTTAGGTTTGAAGATAAAAAAGGCAGTGAGCTGGTTTATCTTCAAGCAGAAAAAGACAAGCAGCTCTATGTTAAAAACGATCAAAACGATAAGACAGATCACGACCACAACATTGAAATTGGCAACGACAGAAAAACAGATATTGCTAACAACGACACCCTTAATGTTGCTAAAAGTCGTATTGCCGAAATGGGTAAAAACGATACTTTAAAAGTAGGTAAAACATTAAATATAGAAGCGGGTGATGAAATAGTTATTAAAACAGGCTCTGCACAAATTAAAATGAGCAGTAATGGTAATATAACTATTGAAGGCACTAATATAAATATTAAAGGTAGTAATGTTAAAGTTGACGGCAGTGCTATTACTTTATCAGCTGGAATGATTAAATTAAATTAGTGCAAATATGGAAATAATAAATAGCTTTCATTCAGGACTTAGAAACGGCATTAATAATAACGGATATGTTGTATATTGCCGTTATGGGCTTGCGCATTTAATATGTTTGCCAATTAATAGGCCAGACGATCCATTGCTAAATCCAGCATTAAGTCACCTAAAAGCAATGAATGGTTATTACGCTAGTCAGTTTTTAAATAATTTACACCCAGTATTAAATAATGAAGATGTTGTGTCGGGATTATACCAATATGCTATGCAAAGCCCTGTTGCACTTTCAGATTATTCTCAAAGTGAATTAATAGAGTGTTTATCTCTATTAGTGGCGCACAGCAAGTTATTAATTATCCCTTTATTTGATTAGTTTTATTAAAAAATATAAACAGACAAGGAGTCTTTATGGGCAAGCCCGCAGCTACAATTGGTCACATGCATGTGTGTCCTAAAACAACCGGCACAGTGCCGCATGTAGGCGGCCCTGTAGTTATTGGTTCAACTAATGTCTTAATCGGTGGAATGCCTGCTGCGCGCAAAGGCGACATGATGGTGTGTATTGGCCCACCAGATAGTATTAAATCGGGTTCTGGCTCGGTTAAAATTAACGGTAAGCCTGCAGCTAGAATGGGCGATGACAGCTCCCACGGCGGTAAAATTGTTGTTGGCAACCCTACAGTATTAATAGGTGGCTAACCTTGCTATCTACATACCTAAGTAATCATAAAGCGCAACTGCTAGCAATTAGTGAAGCACAATATTGCCCTTTTACATGCGTAGGTTTTATTAAAACGCTTAAAACAAAGCTATTAGAAGCATGTTGGTTAACGGCTAAGAAAAATAACGTCCCACAAAAATTTAGCCAGCCAGATTTAGTGCAATTAATCACTTTTTTACAAAGTGACCCCAATATTGATTCCACTGCACAAGCATGCGTTGAGGTAATGGCTAATTTGCCTCAAAACATTAACTTAGCGTTTATTAACGCTTTAATGAACGAGCCTACCTTACATAGCCTAACTAAATTAATTATTTATAAAGTTCTGTTACAGCAACACAGCTTGAATTTAATCGCTTATATTGACTTAAAAACTTTGTGCTTTGCATTAACCACTGACAAAGAGTCACTTGAGCATTTACAGCCAGCGTTGGAGCAAAATTTATTAATAAGTAGCCAAGCCAAAAATACCGAAGTAATAAATACGTTTAAACATTTATGCAATGCTGGGCTTATTAATTCTCCGTTAATGTCGCTTTTTTTATTATCACTCAGTTGGGAACAGGTGAATGTAGTTGGCAACCATGCAAGCAACACTTTAACGGTTGACCAAACTATGCAGGTATTACTGCAAAGTAGCTTTGCAAAATTAATTCCATTAGCTAATACTTTTTTAAATAAAGTTGAAGAACCACATACCATTATTGCTTTAATAAGGCGCTTGCTTGGCGATAAGCTTGATTTATTAGTGAGCTTTGAAACACAACTGCAAGCATGGCAAGGTGATGAGTTATCGTGTAGTGAATTTAAGCGTCAGTTACACACTAACTGGCCAAAGTTTGAGGGCGAGCTTTCATCTTCGCGCTTAATAGCAGGTAAAGCGCTAAATACTAAGTTAAATGCTATAGAAATGTCTGCTATGGATAGCTATAGCCAAGCTGTATTTAACTTATATAACTACTACCAACACGCTACTGCTAAAAAGTTAGCTGCGGAGGCCGTGTTGTGAGTGCTTTTAATATTAATATGGTGTGTTTTTTAGCGCCATTTTCTCAAGACATAGATGAGCTTTTATACGGCGAAGAGTCTGCATCAAATGAGTTTAAAGAATGGCAATCGTGGAATGCATGCATTTACGATTGCATATTAAAAGCAAAAGAATTATTTGCAAAAGTTGAAGACTTACAAGCACCTTTAGTTTGGTTGCTTCCTGCGCTTGAATACCAAGGCGAGCTTAAGCAACTTTTGGCAAATAGTTTAAAACAGTTATTTCCACAGCATGTAAGTCATATTTTGTTTTATGGTGCTACAGGCGCTAATACAATGATCGAACTTGTGCAAAAAAATCAGTGGAAAAAGGTTAACGTACTTGCAGTAGACGCAACATACAAAGCAAATATAAATGGTGAATATGCCTATCGAGGTGTTGGTGGTGCATTTGCAACTGTTACAGCGGTTAAAACTGGTTGGATGCAACAAAGCCACGAACTGGCTCCATCTGTAGATTTTATAAAGCATAACCAATTAAGTGGGATTTTTTCTAACATTGCGCTTAATAGTAAAAAACAAATAGATTTTATATGTGCGCCAGGTAATGGCGTAAACCACGAAAGCGATGTGTGGTTAACAAATTTACAATTGCTCAGTAATTTAATTAGTGAGCATACACATTATGAATTACCTAATTACAAATTAGGTAAAATTGGTGCGCTTGAAGGACTCGTCAATTTATATCAATTGACCTCAAGCCCGGCTATTGTAAATCACTTTAAACACGCGTTAGTGATTTCTCAAGAACAATCAAAATACCAGGCCGCAGCATCATACTTATGGATAAGTGAGGAAGTACACAACTAATGCAAAGTAATACAGTTGTTTTACAAGGAACAAGTTACCCCATTTGCCTCGTTGCTGGTAAAGGCCAAACGCCCTCTGGCTATGCACCTGCAGTAGCAAACACGGCACAAAGTGCTAAACAGCAAATAGCTGAAATTGGTGGTGCGCTAACTGGCGATGCTGCCAAACGCCTCGACGTAATTAACTTATTAAATAGCGCAGGCGTTAGCTGCCCACGCAGCGCCTCTGCCCGCGAAACCGCAAGTGCACTTACCCAAGCTTTAATAGCTGGCGCTGTAACGTGTTATCACCAAAAAGCAAAGTCATCTATTCAAGTTAGTGATAACACCAATAGTGGAGCAGCTGGCAAAAAGTCGAGCAAAAAATCAAGCTCAACAGCATCAGGGAAAAGCGCATCGCAAGCACCCGCTAAAAACACTGGCGGTGCAAGTAATAACACCGCAAGCGAAGAGCCCATTACAAACCAAGAATGCCGCTCAGATCCGGTTTCAATGCTCTCTGGCGAAGAAATCCTCCCGCTTATCGACTTTACCCTAGCAGGGAGTCGCCAATTAATATGGCGACGTTTGTATCGCTCATCTCATGCTGATGTGTGTACAACAATGGGTAATGGTTGGCGCCACGACTTTATGGCGAGCCTTACTGAGCATTACTTGCCACCGCCAAAAGTGGGCCCTAAACAAAAAGGGACATACTGGTTAGAGTACCAAGACGAGCACGGTGCTAAACATAAATTTGAAAAGGTAAAACCTGGTCAATCGAGCTATCAGTTAAGTAGTAACCTTGCGCTACATTACCAAACAAATGGTAAGCAAGTACTTGTAACGCCAGATGACCAACACCTTACCTTTAAACCAGGCGAAAGCGCGTGGTTGCTTGAAAAAATAATTAACGAAAAAGGCCAAAGCATCGCGTTTTATTACGATGCTAAAGAGCGCCTACACCGTATAGAAGTAAACAAACTGCGCGGCTGTATTATTAGCTACAACGCGCAAGGTTTATTAAGCAAAATAGCAGCGTACTGCACCGATAAAAATAACAAACAGCAATTACTTTCGCCATCGCTTGCAAGCTATGAGTACGACGAGAACAAAAACCTTGTTCAGTCAACTAATCAGCAAAACGAAACTGAGCGCTACGCCTACAACGCCGCTAATTTATTAACAAAGCGTACCCGAGCTAGTGGCTTTAGCCATCATTTTGAGTGGGATAGCTACTCACCCAGTGCTAAATGTATAAAACAATGGGGCGATAACAACACCTATACTTACCAGTTTGAATATAACTCAGAGGCTGGTGAAACAACCTGTATAGACTCACGCGGTCATAAAGAGCACTTTGTACATAACGCACAAGGTAAGCTGGTAAAACATACCGACCCTAACGGCAATGTTTGGCAATATACATACAATGCGCAAGGGCAAAAGCTCAGTGAAATAAAGCCCGATAGCAGCATAACGCGCTATACCTACACACCTTTCGGCCAATTAGAAACAATAACACAGCCAGATGGTAACCAAACCCATTTTGCCTACAACCAACTTGGACAACGTGTATTAACTACCTTACCTGATGGCCAAACCATTACGCGTAAATACAGTGTGGCTGGCTTATTACAAAGCGAAACCTTTGGCGATGGCCGCACCACGTTATACAGCTACGATAAGCTTGGCCAGTTAACCCAGCATATAAATAAAAACGGCCAAATCACTAAGTTTATTTGGAACGAACAAGGTGAGCTTTTAGCAAAACACCACAACGATGAGCTAATACGTTACAGCTACGACAGCCTAGGCCGCGTAAATGCCACACTTAATAACGCAGGGTTACTCACTCAATATAAATACAATCAGCACGGCCAGCTTACGCAAACAATTGCCTTTGATGAAAAAGAGCCTGAAAATAAACAGCATCAAAATTTTAGCTACGACGAAGCAGGGCGATTAGTTAGCTCGCAAAACAGCAAAGGCGATACCACAGAGCAACACTTTGAAGGGCTAAGCCAACCGCATTGTGTTATTCAGCCTGATGGCAGCGCACTGCATTTAACGTACGACAAAGAGCGAAACTTAACAGCCATCGAGCGAAGCGACGGCCACGTATACCGCATAAGTTACGACGCTAACGAAAACCCAACACAAATAACCGGGTTTGATGGCACGCTACAGCAATATAAGTACGATGCTTGTAATCGCTTAGCCTCAGTAACGCAAAGTAATAAACGCCATGTAAAAATAGAGCGCGACAGCCTTGGCCGCGTAACTGCGCAGCATGCAAGCCTTGCAAGCGACTCACATATAATTAATAACGCCAATTACTACAGCTACACAAAGCAAGGTAAAATTGCGCGTGCACATAATGCGCAATCAACACTTAAACAAACGTTTGATAAAGGCGGCAGGCTACTGTGCGCCGAGCAAGTAAATAACCAGCAACAAGCGCATACCTTAAAATACAGTTACGACGAATACGGCAGAAGGCAAACCCTTACCCTGCCAGACTCAACCACGCTTAAATACAGCTACAACCAGTTTGGCCAGCTAAGCGGCATTAACTTACTGCAAAACAATAGCAAAGAGGTTGAACTTGCGAAGCCGCTTGTAACATTAAGCTACGACAGCCAAGGCAATATTAAAACCCAGCAGTTTGGTAACAGCATAACCCTTACTCAACAGTTTGATGTATTTAACCGCTTAACGCAGCAGCAGCTTACACATCCATCGCAAACATTATTTGATACCTGTACGTACAACTACGACAGCGTTAACCAGCTGATTGCTCGTAAAAACGAAGGCGTAAGCTGCCAAAATATCAATTTTGAATACAACAGCTTGGGGCAGTTAATACAACAAACATTGGCAGGCTCACGTGCTGATACAACCACACACTACCAGTGGGATAGCTTTGGTAACCCGCAAAGTCAGACTATTCAATCAAACACAAGCGATGCAGACCTTAGAGATACAGGCGAGCAGGGTATAGAACATGATGCAGCCAGCAACGAGTATACAGCCAGCTCTTCTATTGATTTAACGCGCGCCACCCATAGCGAATACAATGAATTAGCAGCAAATAGTAGTGAAAGTAGTAGTAAAAATAGTAGCAACGCTGACTCAGTAGCAAACAATGAAGGCACTAACAACACCACAATAAACAGTGCCACCGACGCAGACCGCCTAACCCACTTTGGCGACAGCGACTTTTACTACGATGAGTTCGGTAACCAAATACGCGAAACCGGCAAAGGCATAAAAACCCGCCGTGAATACAATGCGTTTAATCAGTTAAGCTGTTTTAACAACAACGGCACGCTCACCCAATACGACTACGACCCACTGGGGCGTCGTATAGCCAAGCACACCGAGCACGGTAAAATTGACTACATTTGGGATAACGACCAGTTAATCGGCGAATGCCAACACGGTGAATATACCTGGTATATCAACCTGCCGAATCAATTTCACCCAGTTGCGCTGATTAAACAAGGTGAGGTGTACTACTACCACCTAGACCAACTTAATACCCCACGTTTTGTAACAAACAGCAGCGCGCAAGTAGTATGGGAAAACCAAGCCGATGTGTATGGTTATGAAGAACCAGAAGTCGAGTTTGAGTTTAATAAAGAAAAAACCTTCACTCAGCCAATTCGTTTTCAGGGGCAATATTTAGATGAAGAGAGTGGGCTACATTACAACCGCTACCGCTACTACAGCCCTAAACAACAGCGCTTTATAAACCAAGACCCGATTGGATTAGTGGGAGGCATAAACCATTACCAATATGCACCTAATCCGGTTAATTGGGTGGATCCGTTTGGGTTGTTATGTAAAGAGGGTGTGAAAAAGCTTTCTAAGATGATAGGCGACATCGTTGACCCAGCAATAAAAGCCAAAATATTAAAAATTGCTGAAGACAGCTCTCCAGCAGATGCCAGAACGGGTAATATTAAAGTAACAAGACCTAATGGTGAAAACAGACTTGAGCATGAATACAGTATCGAATCTATGGATGTTGATAACGGGCAAATTACTTTAACACGAGAAGTAGGCGATAAAGTGATTGAAACTACGATGAGCATAGAACAGTTTGTTGGTGGGCATGTTATTGATGGCAAAGTGGTAAATGAAGAATGGTCTCGTGAAACAGGAACGTTGACTGAGAATGAGTTAAAACTTAACAAAGCAACTAAAAAGGCAGGCAGTAAACGGACTGTTTATTCTCTTCCTGTAACGTTGAAAGAGAATGTAGATACTCGTGATGAGGAAATGGTCGAACGAGATAAACACAAGGCAAAAGCTTCACCAGAAGAAACACAACGTTATAACGACCAAATACCAAAAATTAACAATGAATCAGCCAAAATTGGTGAAAAGGCTGCTGATGCAGCGATTAAAATACAATACCCTGGTTATACTCGTATTCACCCAACGAGCTTAGATAGTTCTACATCGGTAAAGGGTAACTTTGATATGGTTTATAAAAATGCTGATGGTGATGTCATTATTGTTGAAGCCAAGGGGGGCAGTAGCCCATTAGGTAAAATGAAAATTGGTAAAGAATATTATCAGCAAGGCACAACGAAGTATGCAGAAGCCATTACTAAAAACATGGCTAAAGCTTCACCAAATACAACAGATAAGAAAGCGGCTAATGCAATCGAAGTAGCTATAGAGAGCGACAACATAAAATATTTACATATTAAAACTCCTATTACTAAAACTGACGGTGGTTCTATAGTTGGTGAAGTGGAAATTTCAGAGTTTGATATCGAATTATTATAATTAGTAGGTTAATAAATGAAAATTGAAAGAGCATATAAGCCTAATTTAAAACAAGTGTCTGTAGATGAATGGTTAGAACCTCTACAGAAAAGAAGAAAAAAGATTTCAGAAAATCTGATTAAGAAAAAAGGTAACTTAATAAGGTTCTCTGAGCTTTATATTAATATATCCAGCTGGCTTACTTGGGAAGTTCAAACTCCCGAGATAGAAAAAGAGTCAGCAACAGGGCTACGTTATGCGTCTAAGATGTACGCAGCGTTCCTCAAACTTGCAGAGCAGCCAGAGCAAGAGCAAACCTTTAAAATATATAATTTACCTGAAGTAACGTGGAATGGTAAAGGTATGTTAGAAGCTGGTTATGCAGCTCCATCAGAATGGATTGATGCCTATTTTTTAGCGGTGATTACTCGCGATACTAAAAGTATGGATAGCTTGGCAAATTTTCCTATAGAAACTATGAAACAAAGTGCTACACAAGCTGATCCTGTTTTATACAGTGTGGTTGAAGTATTTCAAGCTTACCATAATCGTCTCCCTGATTTTCCTATGTTGTTAAATAATACAATGGAAGAGTTACTTTCAGATGGAGATGACTGGTCAATATATATAGGTATGGGATATTTAGAAACTTTTGGTGCATTAATGCCAGCAACTTTTGATATTGGTTGTAATTTTAATGAAGCACTGGCTAAAAACCTGCAAGCGCAAGAACGCTACCACATTAATGAGGCGGGTCCAGATCATGCCCCTGTAGATTCATTCTTGCCCCTACAATTGTTAGGTATGGCATGCATGTGGCACGATATGGGTAATGAGGTAACGGTTGAAAGTGATTCACTTCCTCGTTTTTTAATTAATGGAACTTATTTTAAATAATTAGAAATATAGGTAAGGAGGCTCAAACCACTATGTTTGGTTTAATAAAAAAATATGACGTACACATGTGCTCTGAAGTGAAAGGGATTATTACTTTAAACGGCAACCCTGTTGAAGGTGTTTTAATTAATCGCAGCCTCAAATTTGCACATAAAATTGAAAAAGAAGATCAGGTTATTACAGCTTCCGATGGCACGTTTAATATGCCAGAAGTTGTTGTTGAGTCAAAAATACCCGGTGATATGTTCTCCCATGAAGTTACTTATCAACTTATTACTGCAATTCATGGCGGTGAAGAATATGAGCTTTGGAGCTCAAAGCTCAATGGCATAAAAGAGCGAAGTGAATATAAATACAAGTTAAGTAGCTTAAATGCTGACTTAGAATCTACAGAAGTAAACTTTACTTTTCCTAATTATGATAATCCAAATTTGGAATTTGATGCTTCTAGTATATGTAGATGGGAACATGATTTTGAAATATATGAGATAGAAGATAGCGAAGATTATTTTAAAGATTTTAGATAAAAGGGAATTTATATGAATATTTTATCACCTAGTGTTGCATCACAATTAGCTGAATTTGCATACGATAGTATTGGCGTTGTGTCTGATCGCTCCTCAAATATAGAGCCAGGTAGAGTCATAAGTAAACATTTTGTTTTTGATGCAAAAAAGTCTGCTTTTACTGGTGTATCAGGTACTGTAGCTGAGCATGTTTTAAATCATTCAACAGGTTTTGGCTTTTTTGGTATTGGCTCAAAAGAAGGGGATCACAAAGGGGAAGTTGTTCTTACTTTTCGTGGAACTGCTGGTATTGCTGATACCTTAACAGATCTGCACTGTGGTTTAACTGTTGGGCCAAATTATAAAGCTGTTCATGCGGGATTTAATCGAACTTTTGAGTCTATTAAACCACAATTAGCAGCAATATTGAGTAAGGTTGGCGGTCGACCAGTTCACTGCGTTGGGCATAGTCTTGGTGGTGCGTTAGCTACTTTGGCTGCGTGCTGGATAAAAGCAAGATTTAAAGTGCCCGTTAAGTTATATACTTTTGGATCTCCTAGAGTAGGCCATGGGCCTTTTGCGATGCAAAGTGAGACGAGTTTAGATGGAATTTATAGGGCTGTTCATCGCAGCGATCCTGTACCTATGGTACCTGTTTGGCCGTTTGTACATGGAGGGAGCGAATATAGGCTAAGTACGTGTGTTTCACTAACGGGTGCAGCTCATAAAATGGCAGGCGATTCACCTGGATATATTAATACTGCTTCTCGTTACCCTGATTATAAGAGTATGCAAAAGGGGTCTTTATCTAATCTAACCATGACACGCCTAAAATATAGTAATAGCCATCATGCATCATTTAATGCTCATTGGGCAGAGAAGATAACTAGTGCCTTACTAACACTACTAAGAGAAAGTGGTAAAATAACAAGCATTCTAGCACAAGGTGTAGTCGCAGGAACGCTAACTATCTATGATGCATTAGCTCGCAGCCTGGTTGAAATATCCAAAATGTCCGCAAAGTACGCTGATGATTGCCAAGGTTTACTAGGACACATATTAAACTTTGTCGGTAAGCCTGGAGTGATAGCTGCTGACTTTACATACGCTCAAGCGAAAAAAATATTATATTGGATGCTAGAAAAACTAAGTAGAGTCGTAATTGCTGCGGTTAAGGTTTCACCACATTTGGGTATTGGTTAGTAATTAAATCAAGGCTCAGGTAACT
Source organism: Pseudoalteromonas sp. SG43-4 (assembly GCF_014164325.1). NCBI lineage: Bacteria > Pseudomonadati > Pseudomonadota > Gammaproteobacteria > Alteromonadales > Pseudoalteromonadaceae > Pseudoalteromonas > Pseudoalteromonas sp. SG43-4. The sequence continues at coordinate 63,912 of NZ_JACJFB010000012.1, forward strand.
ACTGAGCCATTTTTATAAAGCGGGCCACAATTAGTAAATGTAAAATATCTAGTTTAAAAGCCCTTCGAAGTTATTAAACATAAGGAAATACAGTGAATAAAATAAACACGGATGTAAATTATAAAACAATGGCCGGTAATGCGCGCTTAGTGATGCTCGGTGAATCAAGCCATAGCACTGCTGGTTATAAGTATGAAGCAATAAAGGCAATCAAACAGCTAAAAGCTGCTGGTTTTACGCATTTTGCAATCGAAATGCTACCAAGAGCTATGCAAGAGAAAATAGACTTTTATCAGCGCACAGGTAAAGGCTTTGATGTTATACAGCAGTATTTTAATAAGTATTGGACCCATGGCTATTTAACACCTCATGCGTATGGTGAACTTGTTAAGGCTGCGCGCGATATTGGAATGAAAATAGTCGCGCTCGACGTGTTAGTTGAAACAATGGATATAATGGATAGTGTATGCTCTTCACAGAAGGGTATAGGAGGCGATTGCTTTGATACTCATACTTATAGAAACGCACTTTGGGCAGTTAATTTAGCTACTATATTAAACCGTTCAAGTCAGAATAGAGTTGTTGCTTTTATGCATCGTTTTCATGCTGTACTAAATGCAGCAGACCAGCCTGGTGTAGATGTATTTCTTAAAGATCACAATATTTTCAATGTACGCTTTATCGACTTTATTGGAGGGTTAAGTTGCATAAGTGATAGACGTTGCTCAGGTGACTCGAATCAGGATAACCCCCTAAAAGAGCTTTATTTTTATCGAGAAGGCTACCCGTACGAATCATCTGTTAAATCTTTTCAAGTGCACATACCTGAAAAGCGTGTGAATAGTGATGGTTCACTACAATGGTAAAAATAATATCAATAATTATCTTTACTTGGTGTTTTGTATTTTCTTCGGTTTTGAGAGCATCACTTTTTCCTAATATAGATATTAACTCCCCAAACCTAACTGTAGAGAAGGCCGCTAAGCAATGCCAAAAAAGCTTAATGCATGCACCTGAACAATTAGAAGCATGGTGTGAAAAAGCATATAGTCTTGGTGATTGGGAGGCTTTATATTACATAGGCGTACACACCGGAGATGGTACTCGTTATTTGGAGGAACTTAATTCTCGTATTGCAAATAACGAGTATAGTGCTTTAAAAAAACTTGCTTGGATATACCGAAGTGGCCACTTCGTAAAAAAGGATTTAAGAGAATCTGCACGATTATATGAATTGTATTTACTGCATGATAATGAAATAAACTTTCAAACTGTTTCGGCACATTTTGAACTATCAACTATTTACCAAAGACTTGGTATGTGGAATAAAGTGATTACCCATACTGATTACGTTATAAATTATGCAAACAGAGCTGATTGGGAGCATCGCGCTAAATATATACAAAAGCAAGCCAAAGCCTCGTTAGCTGAAAATTAAACTTTAAATGTATTTACCTAGAAATATAAAGGAGCTATGAACGCCTAAGCTAAGGCGCTATAGAAATGATATGGAACAACAAAGCCAACAAACACTAACTAACCTTGTTTACGATATATATGAAGACCCAGCTTTAATAGAAGAGCATCAAGTGCTTATAAACCCTTTGTTGAGCGATTTAGTTGCCACAGCGCCAGCTGGGTTTGAGGGTATGGCGACGATGATTAATACCCATATTTCTAATGGGTTTAAATTCAAAAACCCTAAAATACAAAAATTTGAACTTGAGTCGGGGCTTTTAAAACTTAAAACATATTTTCAAAAAATAAACCTATAACCCCCATCATAATTACACACTCAATTTTTAATATTAATGCAGCACTTGTGCTGCATTAATTTTTTCTCATCAAGGATGATCTATGAGCCTTATTACCACGAGTATTTTAATGCTGTTTTTACAGCCTTTATTTGTATATTTAGCTCTTTTTAAAGAGTCAGATCGGAGTACTCCAAGCCGTTCATTAGATAACGAAGATGCTATGTATCTTTTTATAGCACCAGGGTTAGCTGTATTTTATTCTGATAACTTTTGGCAGGCGTTACTTTATTTAGGAAGTGTATGCCTGTTAGGTTTAATGCTTGCCATTATTGTAAAAAGCAAAGCTAAAAAGCGATTAACAAGGGATGACGCTATCGGGTTTACTATTGCCAGTTTTTTATTTTTTGGGATTATAAAATTAATTATTGGTGGGTTAGGATATTTTTTTAGCGAAAATGCCGCGAATGCTTCAGCGCCTGTCATAGGTGAACAAACTTATTCATCAACTACAGGTGAGCTTTTAAACTGGGGCTATTTGTATTATCAGTTTTGGCCAACGCTATACTTTTTACTCTTTATGTTAGCAACATTAGTTATAAAAATGATTGAGAGCCGGTTTAATAAACATTCATTTTCAGGCTCGCTCTTAATATTGGGCGCAGTTTTGGCAGGTGTATCACCGTTATTTGGGGATGCTTTTATTTTAGGCGTTATCGCTAACTTTTTTATATTTTTTGTTGTGTGCACGGCATGTATAGAAATTGATAAAAGGAGCGATCCTTCCGCTGGTGCTATTAGTTTTATATATGGTTTTTTGCTTGTGGGCGGTATCGCGTTTAGTAGTATTGGTAAATTAATATATACGCTATTTTATAATTAAATTAGGATTGTTTTTTGATTAAAAAACATGCAGTATAATTGTACCTAATTAGTATGTTCCCCTACTTTTTTTTAATATAAATATGGTTGGTGTAATTAATTGGCCATAAACATTAAGTAGCTTATAGCTAGGTCTTGGGAGAGTGTTTGCTTTGTTTTTATCGCGTTTAAAAATTTTTGTGTTGGTAATAGTCTCTATTGCCGTTGTTTTTTTTACTACATCACAGGCTTGTGCGGATATGTTTGGCTTTTTTAATAAACAAGAATTTTATTTATCGGCTCCAGTAAAGGGGCAGTTATTAGATAATGGGCAGCCAGTTGCAAACACTAAAGTAATGCGCTCACTCACCTATGGCGATGAATACGTTGACGAAACCACAACAGACGAACACGGTTATTTTATTTTTACAGAAAAAACAATAAAGACAGGTAAGCCCTCTAATATGTTTGATAACGACTCGTTGGTTCAGCATATTTATTTAGAAAACGGCACGCCAGAAGGAATTGTTTTATGGTACACGCTTGTTTCAATTCATGAAAAAAGTGACACACTTAAAGAGCTTCTTGCACACTTGAAGTGTGATATTTCTAAAGAGCCGCAAACATACGATATTCCAATTAAAGAAGATACAAGCCACACTTTTGCGATATACACATCATGTAAACTTTAACTATTTATTTAAAGGGAACTTATATGAATACTTTGACACCCACTCAAGCCGTACAATTAGCAAACCTTGCTTATAAAGCAAAAAGTATTAAAACCACTAATTTACTCAATCGCACACTTCATGCCTCTTTGCGCGACAATTTTAATTTTTCAGTTAATCCAGGTGCAGTACAAGGGGTAACGGGCAGCTTTTTTTCTCATTTATTTAATTTAAGCACGGGCTTTGCTTTAGTAGGGCATGGGCTTGGCGCGTATGAGGGCGATTCGGTTATAACTATTCGGGGAACTAACTCGCTAAGAGATGGATTAACCGATGGGCACTTTGGTGTGAGTGGTGGGTCAAATGGCAGTATGGTGCATGCTGGTTTTAATAAGACCTTTTATAGTATGAAGCCTGCGCTGCAAGAGTTTATAGCAGCGAATATTCAAGATAAAGTGACTGGTTGCGTTCATTTAGTTGGCCATAGCTTGGGTGGTGCGTTAGCGACGCTTTCTGCTGATTGGATCAAAGCTGAGTATTCACTTCCTGTAAAATTATATACGTTTGGTTCGCCACGTGTTGGGCTTGAAAACTTCTCTCGCGCAGCAACATCAAGAATCGATAAAATTTATCGCTGTACACATGGGGCTGACCCAGTGGCTAAAGTGCCTTTATGGCCTTTTTCGCATGCTCCGCACAATGGCCAAGAAATACGTTTAGATAGTGGACAAGGTTTAAAAGGTGCTGCTCATACTCTTGCTGGTACGCCTGGCTACTTAAACACTGCCAATAGCAATAATTGGAACAACTTAACTATACAAGCTAATCACTTTTTAAACATGCCTGTGCGTTTAAAATTTGAAGACAGAAATCAAGCATCATTTACCTCACATTGGGCAGATAAACTTGGTGCTGCATTAATTACCCTTTTAAAAGATGCAGGCTATTACAGCGCAGTTGCTGCCCAAGCAGCCATTGGAACCGGTCTCACTTTTTACGATATGTTGGCGCGAACGCTTGATAAAATAGCTAAAGCGTCAGCCTCGTTTGCAACACAAACCTTAGGTTTACTAGGGCATATGTTAGTGTTTGCTGGCAAAGTAATTAGTAAAGCGGTGGAGCTTACATATAGCTTTATAAAATCGGTATTCGATTCAACCCTAGGTGCTTTATACCGAGCGGCGAGAGAGGGGCTAAGTGGCTTAGATTAATTCTAATCTAGCCCTCAATCTCGCTCTAACAAAATAGCACCACTTTGGTTTTCGCCTAAGTGGTCGTTTTTGTTATAAATAGGGCATTTACTCATAGATAAGCACCCACAGCCAATACATCCATCAACGCGATCGCGCAAACGCTGCATATATGCTATTCGCTCGTCCAGCTGTGCTTGCCATTGCTTTGAAAGGGCTGCCCAGTCTTTTTGCGTAGGTGTGCGCTGATCAGGTAATGTTGCCAGTGTTTGTTTAATTTCATCAAGGGTTATTCCCATTGCTTGTGCGGCTTTTATTACCGCTATACGGCGCAGTACATCTTTTTTATAGCGGCGTTGATTGCCGCCATTTCGCCAGCTACGTATTAGTCCTTTGGTTTCATAAAAATGCAGGGTTGATACTTTTACGCCGCTACGCTTTGCTACATAACCCACGGTTAGGTTGGCCTCAGTTAGTTTTTTTTGATCTATTGGCATTATTTTTAATTTCCGATTGACCTCAATATAACTTGAGGTTTTAAGCTTCTTTCAACATTAAAAAAGGAGCTAACTAAATGCAACAAAAACTTGAGCGTAGCACTGTTATTATTTATTCAAGCGCACGCAAAAATGGTAATACACAGGCGCACGTTAATGGATTTGCAGAGCAAAATGCTGTGCGTGTAATTTGCCTGGATGATTATAAAATTGCGCCATACTGCTATAACAAAAACTATAAAAATGATGATTTTTACGCTGTGTTTGAATCGCTTTTAAAGTATGACCATTGGGTGTTTGCCTCGCCCGTTTATTGGTATAGCACCACGGTACAAATGAAATTATTTATCGATAGAATAACCGACTATATGGACGATGAAGTATTAAAACCTAAGCTTCGTAATTTACGCAGTAAGCATTTTTCAGTGCTTTCTAATGCGTCATCAAGTGAAGCCCCCGCCTGTTTTGTAGAGCAGTTTAAAAATACGTTTAGTTATTTAGGTATGCAGTTTATTAACCACAGCCATAAAAGTACCCAAAAGGTTGCTTAAATTGCAGCCTTTTTTGGTTGTCTCTGGTAGTTTAGTAATAATCTTAAAAAACACAGGATTGTTTTATGAAATATTTACTATTGTTAGTGCTGCTTTTTAGCCCTTTAATATATGCAACAGAGCAACCAATTAAGGGGTATGGTAATTATTACAATGTCCCCGAGCATGATGAAATTAATGACGCTACGGTATTTAAAATAGCATTTGATGTTGCTGATGGCGCTAAAGAAGGCGCGCAAAATAATTCAATAAATTCGCTAGCGCGTTTTATTAACATGCATGTGGCGCATGGCGTAAAGCCTGAAAATATACAACTTGCATTAGTTGTGCACGGTAGCGCAAGTGTTGATGTGTTAGCTAATAGCGAATATAAAAAACGCTTTAACGCTGACAATAAAAACCAAGCGTTAATTGATCAGCTACTAGCAAACAACACTAAAGTGTATGTTTGCGGGCAATCTGCTACTCACTTTAAAGTAACGCCAGCGCTTTTAATTGAGGGTGTAAAAATGTCGCTTTCGGCTATGACCGCTCACGCACAACTTCAACAACAAGGCTATACGCTCAATCCATTTTAATGACTCAAATAATAAAAAATATTCTCTGCTTTGGGGATTCAAATACATGGGGCTTAAACCCTGTAACGGGTAAACGTTTTGATGAAAATACCCGTTGGACATCACTTTTAAATAAAAACTTAGGGTGTGGTTTTAACGTAATAGAGGCAGGGCAACCTAATCGCACGTTAGTGCATAATCCCCCGTTTGACGGTGTGCTTAATGCTGTTAGCTATTTAAAACCTTATTTGGATAAGCATGATCTCGACTTTATTATTATAGCTCTTGGTACAAACGATCTTAAAAAACGTTTTAATTTAACACCTACTTTAATAGCAGATGGCTTGAATGATTTAATTAACTCAATACACATTTATTATCAGCAAGGTAGTACTTTAAAATCTCCTAAAATTATTATTGCTAGCCCACCTAAAATAAGAATTACCGAGCAGTATTCACGTATTTATGAAGAGGCTGATACAAAAGTAACAAAGCTCTCTAGTGCATTTAAAAGTGTTGCAGCTAATAATAAGTGCGCTTTTATTGATTTTAACTCGTTCATTAACATAACAGATGGTGATGGGATTCATTTTGATGATATCCAACATTTGGCAATAGGCTTTAAAATAGCGCAATTGGTTCAAAACTCACTCAATAATTGTTAAATCTATCTGTGTGAATTTAATGCGACTTATGCAATCATCTAATAAAGTAGTGATATAAATTAACAACTTCGAGATGCTATGAAAAAGTACCAACAAAAATCTATTATAGCCGTTCTAACCGGAGTGTTAGTTTTTATAACTGGCTGTATAATTTTACTCAATTTTGCAGCGCAGCAATTAACAGCACAAACAAAGTCAGATGCTGAGTATATTCTCACTCATGTAGAAGGTGCAATTGCAGAGCGGCGTCGAATACTTACCCCATTAAATAAGCTTGCGTTTAAACAGTGTGACAACACAACTCTTCTTGAGATGCGCCGAGCTTTATTTGACGCAAAATATGTAATTGATATAGGTTTTTTTAAAGATAATCAGCTAGTTTGTACTACGGGTGCAGGCTTATTAAGTAAACCAATTAACGACAAACAGCCTGACTTTATTCGAGATGATGAACAGGTGAGGGTCCGTTTTGAGCCAGAGCTTTATCTATTATTATTTAGTGAGCGCCCTATGGAGGTAATTATAGTCAGACAAGGGGACTATAATTTAATTATGCAGAGTACTCCCTTTACCAACATTGGCATTACTGTGCCAGATTGGGAAGTTGTTTATAAAACACCAAATACTTTGCATCATTTAGCAGGTAAAGAGGATCTCTACCTTCAAGTAAAAAACAATGTTTTCTTTCCTTACGAAACTAATTTAGTTTGCAGTTCTGCAAGTAGCCAATATTGTGTGGTAGTGCACTTACCTTGGAGTCTGTTTTTTTCTAATAACCACTTATTACTAATAATTTCGTTAATTTTAACCTGTTTAGCGGGAATATCGAGTGCGTTAATAGTTGATGCAAGAATTGCTGCACGTCGCTCTATTAATCAGCGTATTCGTAAAGGACTCAAAAAGGGAGCATTTTATTGGACTTACCAGCCTATTATTTGTTTGCAAAGTGGCAAGCTGATTGGTTGCGAGGTACTTGCACGTTTTGAAGATAAGTACGGTGTTTTATTTCCAGATGAGTTTATTCCGGTTATTAGAAAAAACAATTTAACCTGGACTTTTACTGAGGCCATGATTGCCACTACAATCAAAGAGCTAACCTCTATAGAGGTATTGCCTGAAGGCTTCAAAGTGTCGCTTAATATATTTCCGTGTGATGTAGAGCTGGGTAACGTGTCGTTGCTGCCACAAATTACAGAGCTTACCAATTCACGCTTTATTATTTGTTTAGAGATAACTGAAGACGAATACCTTGATACAAGCATCGCGCATGCTCATTTTAGAACCTTGGTTGAATCGGGATTTAACTTATCATTAGATGACTTTGGTACGGGTTATTCGAATTTAAGAAATTTACAAAATTTGAGCTTTCATCAACTTAAAATTGATCGTACGTTTGTTCAAGATATAACAACTGAGGGCTTAAAAGCCTCTATGATCCCGAATATTATGGAACTTGTGCATAAGTTTAATTATACCTGTGTAGCAGAAGGAATTGAAACGACTGAGCAAGAAGCCATTTTAAAAACAGCGGGTGTGCATTACGGACAAGGCTGGAAGTACGGTAAGCCCATGACTGCGTCTAAATTTAAAAATTATATAACTAGTCAGCATTTTTAGATCTCAGCTGCCATACTAAACGTATCGGTATGAAATTTATAAATATTAGGTTTATTATGATCAAATTAACATTAAGTGCTTTTGCACTTTTACTACTTAGCGCATGTACAACACAGTACCCAAACCAGCAATTAACAGGTAAGCAGTTCCCAAGCATTAGTGGTGAAAGCTTAGAGCAAACTATGGTGACTATACCTAGTGATTTTAAAGCAGATAAAACACTACTGCTCATTGGGTACAAGCAAGACAGCCAGTTTGATATAGACCGTTGGTTAATTGGTTTAGATATGGCGGGCGTAACGCTCCCTACATACGAACTACCAACCATTGCCGGCATGGCACCACGTATGTTTAGCACATTTATAGACAGCGGTATGCGCAAAGGCATCCCTAAAGAATTATGGGGTGGGGTAATCACTATTTATAAAGATGGCGAGACAGTTCAAAAGTTTACAGGTAATCAAAGCCCAAATAACTCTCGTGTGGTACTTATAAATAGCAGCGGCGAAATTTTATATTTTTATGATCGAGGTTTTTCGGTTGATGCGCTGAATAAATTAAAAGCGAGTATTGAGTAATTCACTTTAGCCTTTAAATTCATTTGTTTAGGTTAATTAAAGTGAAAGGGAGCGAATGCTCCCTTTATATTGTATTTTATTTAAAACGCGTAACTTACACTAAAGCGCGTTGTACGAGGCATAATGTAACGACCATTTGGTGCATCAGCATTACGTGGATCACCTTCTGTAATGCCTTGCTCATCCGTTAAGTTATCTATTGCTACTTGAAGCTTGATGCCTTCCATTGGTTCTAATATTAAACCTAAATCAACTTTTTCGTAGCCATCGAGTGTTACAGTGTTTTCGTTATTGCCAAAGCGATCATCAACCGCTGAAAGCGTACCGTATAAAGTTGCATACATACCTTGTAGCTCAAAATCGTAACTTGGCGTTATACGTACTTGCCATTTTGGTTGGCGCTGCGACTGGTTACCATCGTTTGTTGGGCTCTCTGTAATTTCAGCATCTTGTAATGTCGTATTTAAATTAACAGAAAAACCAGAATCATGATTAAAGTTGTAATCAAGCTCTATACCGTATGCTTCGTTTGTTAAAATTTCTGCTGGTACGCCAGGTCTTCTTACAAATGTGTCGCCTTTAACTTCATTTACAAATACGGTTGCATAAAAGTCGGTTGATTCAGTAATTAATTTATAACCTAGTTCACCTTGGGTAATTTCTTTAATAAGCTTTTCGCCGCCTTCGTAAGCATCAAAGTTATCTCTAAAGTCATCAAAGTAAGGCATTTTATAACCACGGTTAACACGGGCAAACACACCCATATCATCATTAATTGAATAGTTTAACCCTGTAGTCCACGATGTTTTACTTTCATCATAGCTAACGGTTTTAGTAATAATACCGTCAAGGCCCTCATCTACACTGTATTCTACTTCGTGGTTTTCTTGACGTACGCCAACATCAAGTGTAAACGCATCAGCAAATTTGTATTCACCAGTAACATAAAACGCGTTAGTGCGCGCATCACCTGTTGAGCTTATGTCGTAGTTAAAATCACAACCATCGGTGTTTTGATTACATTCAATACCGGTTAATGCTTCGCCACCTGATTCAAGTACATGGTATGCAGTGTTACCTAAGCTCCACCAATCTTTTGCTGAAGTACTTGCAGTGTAATATCCAAAGGTTGTTGATAGGTCGCCAAATTTCTTCGAAAAAGCTAAATCATTAGTAAATGAGCTGATTTCTTTAAGTACTACCCATCGACCAAGTTGTTGGACTGGGGTATCGCTTGCGTATTCAGTGTTTGTAACTGCTCCAAATGCAGTTTGGCCGTTATCAGCAACTGCTCCAACCGTTGTTGCTGAGCCACTAGGTACTAAACCGTAGGTATTTGCATCGCCTTTAGTAATGTTAAAGCGATCTGAAAAATGCCAATCACCTTTTAGCTCTAGCTTAATACTACCGCCCGAAACATGGCCGTCCCACCCTCGGCCATCACCTAGGTCAATATCAAGTGCTTGCGCATCGGGGCCTGTAAATATTGTTGCTTGACGATTTAGCGTACCAAGTTGCGTATATTCTGCGTCAATACCATCAACATTAAGGGGTGTTGGTAAGTACCATGCACCGTGATCGTCTGTTTGGCGGGTATAAAAGTTAAGCTCGCCGTTGTCTAAATCTTTAGTAATGTTGATTGTAAATTGGCTACCTTTTTCAGAAGTAAAGCCCGCATCACGAATACCCGGTGAGCTTTTTACGTAACCGCCAACCATAAAGTATAAATCGTCAGTAATTTCACCACTCATCACAGCGTCAACTCGCTGTAAGTCGTAATCAGAAGTTGTGTATTTAAATAAGCCTTCTGTTTCTTCGCCACCACGTTTTAATCTAAAATTGGTTGTTAATCCTGGTTGTCCGTTAGATAAAACAGGATTAGGTCCACCACGCAGGGCTTCTACTGTCTCAATGGTTTCATCAACACGAAACATTGATGAGTTTTCTAAAAATGACAATGTTGAAGCAGGATAAATAGGTGAGCCTTCAATACTGAGTGTTAAAAATGGGGCATCACCACCACCAGGAAAACCACGAACAAATACATTAGCGCCCGATTCACCACCTGAGCTTTCTACCCAAACACCAGGTATTGCTTTAAACAAGTCAGCGGTGCTTTTTGGAGACAGTTTAATAATTTGTTCACTATCGATATTAGTTACCGCATAGCTGGCATCAATTTTTCTAACTCCAACACCCGTAGGTGTTCCCGATACCACAATGCGCTCAACTTTCTGTTTTTCTTGTGTTTGCTCTGCTGCAAATGCGCATTGAGTGCTAAGCGCTAAAGTAATTGCACACGCTAATGTACTTTTTGCTTTATTGATTTTCATGTGTGTGATCCCGTTTTTAGTGTATTAAACAGTGTATTTCAGCAGCCTTTTTACTAAAAATCATTGTAAATAGGCTGTGTATATTGAAACCTTAGAGATAAATGCAAACGTTTGCAATATTTATTTGTAAATTATTTATGAATTTATATAGTTTATTTATTGAGCTTATTTATATGTTAAACACTTTTTAGGTCGTTGTTCGCGCCAGCAAAAAATAATAATGCTATATTGTCAGCGAGTTAGATAATTGTATTGATCAGTGGTAAGCGACTATTTAGGAAGATCATGAATAACAAAAAAATTAAATTAACTGATTTAGCGAAAATAGCAGGCGTGTCTACCTCTACAGTTTCGCGTGCGCTTAATGATAATCCGCTAATTAAGCAAGAAACCCGCGATAAACTTCAGCGCTTAGCTAAAGAGCATAATTTTAGTCTTAATACGGCTGCAAGTCGGTTGCGGACACAAAAAACCAATGTAGTTGCGGTTATAATTAACCTTGACGAACAAACAGAGCAGTCGATTAGCGATCCGTTTTTACTTAAAGTAGTGAGCGAAATTAATCTTGCACTTAATCAGCAAGGGTTAGAGCTTTTACTATCTAATTCAATCATGGCGCAAGACGATTGGGCTAATTATTTTATTAATAGCCGCCGTGCAGACGGTATTATTGTTGTAGGTCAAGGTAAAAACCAAACCAATATAGAAAATGCAGCTAACGCAGGTATTCCGCTGGTGGTATGGGGAGACCCTAAAACACCTAGCAACTACCCCATTGTAGGAAGTGATAATTACTTGGGAGGCTTGCAAGCAACAACGCATTTAATAGAGCACGGAGCTAAAAACATTGTATTTTTAGGCGACCCAGAACATGGTGAAATTAGTGAGCGTCATAGAGGGTACTCTGCCGCATTAGCATCCCATAAATTAGAGCAACATGTTGTATCTATTGATATTACAAGTAGCTCAGCGTATCGATCAATTAACCAATTACTGCGTGAAAAAGGTCTTTATTTTGATGCTATAGTTGCATGTAGTGATATGGTTGCCTTAGGTGCCATGAAAGCCTTAAAAGAGCGTTATGTAAGCATTCCTAATGATGTCGCTCTAGTAGGTTTTGATGATATTGCTATGGCCGACATTAGCCACCCTTCATTATCAACTATCCGACAAAACACACAGTACGCAGCCACGCTATTAGTTCAAAAGTTGATGCAGCAACTAGCTGGTGAAAAAGTTGAATCACAAGTAATTGATATTGAACTGATTACCCGCCAATCAAGTAAAAGATAGTTTATAAATCATGTTGAGTTAATGTTAAATTTAAAATGCAAACGATTGCATTGAGGGCTATTCTAAACTAAACTCAAACCTCACTGATATAAACACACACTGTGTATGCACTCGTTATGGGCATACAATAAAGGTCGTTATAGCGTTTAAATAACGCTGAAAAGCGAGGGCAATTATGAGTAAAACAAAAGTCACACTGGCAATTGCAGCAAGTTACTTTATTTTCGCTATTTTGTTAAATAGCGTGGGCACCGTTATTTTGCAGGCAATAAATACCCTTGGGGTAAGTAAAACAGAAGCTTCAGTGCTTGAGGGGTTTAAAGATTTATCCATTGCGATAATGTCATTTGTAGTGGCTTCGTTTATTCCTCGCCTAGGCTATAAACTGGCCATGCTTGGGGCACTTACTGTTGTTGCCCTTGCTTGTGTAAGTACGGCTTTAATTAGTGACTTTTATGCGTTTAAAATTTTATTTGCCGCCATTGGTTGTGGCTTTGCTGTGGTTAAAGTGTCGGTTTACTCTATTATCGGCCAAGTGACAGATGATGCAAATAGCCACTCTTCATTGTTAAACACCATTGAGGGCATTTTCATGGTTGGTGTGTTAAGTGGCTATTGGATTTTTACTGCTTTTATAGATCCAAACGATTCAACCGCGTGGCTCAACGTTTATTACTTGCTAGCAGCTCTGGCCCTAATCGTTATAGCGAGCGTAATTGCTGCGCCTATAAAGCCCGCCATTATAAGTAAAACTAAACGCTCCTGTTGGTTCGATTTTATCGCCATGCTTAAGCTAACATATCAACCGTTGGTACTCATATTTATAATTAGTGCTTTTTTATACGTATTAATTGAGCAGGGCGTCGGTACTTGGCTACCCACATTCAATAATGAAGTTTTAAAACTTCCTATAGCTATTAGTATTCAGCTGGCCAGTATTTTTGCTGCGGCACTTGCATTTGGGCGCTTAGTAGCAGGGCAAGTACTTAAACACATTCACTGGTTTGTTGTATTGAGCAGTTGTTTAATTGCGATGGCCGGCCTCATACTTATTACCCTACCGCTTACTGAGAATGTTACTGAAAATACAGTAATTAGCTTATTTGATGCACCACTTGCTGCATTTATTTTACCGTTAATTGGCTTTTTCATGGCGCCTATTTATCCGGTACTTAACTCAGTTATTCTCAGCGCTCTTGAAAAACATCGTCATGCCGCTATGACTGGCTTAATTGTAGTTTTTTCAGCACTTGGTGGAACAACAGGCTCAATAATAACTGGTTATGTATTTGAGCACTTTAGTGGCCAGCATGCGTTTTACCTTTCTTTGGTTCCCATTAGTTTGATTTTTATTAGCGTGATTTTTTTCAAAAAACGAACCGACGCTATCTCACAACACGCAACAACAGCTTAACAGTAAGGAAAGTTATGAGTTTTTTTGACAGCCAATTATTTAAAGATGTTCAAATGCAGCATGTATTTAGCGACTGTAAAACATTCGCAGATGCAATTGCGCGTGTTAATTGGCAAAGTGCATGTAAAAGCTATGAACAATTAGCGCCTTTAACTAATACGCAGCTTAGTGAGTTTGTAAACGCACACTTTATTACTTCCCCAGTGCTAGCAATGGGCACTGAGGCTGATACGTCATCGGTTAAACATTATATAGACTCGTTATGGAGTGGCCTTAGAAGAGAGGCGGATACCCCGAAGCAAGATTCATTACTAGCACTAAAGCACAGCTATATTGTGCCTGGCGGGCGCTTTCAAGAGATTTACTATTGGGATAGTTATTTTACAGCATTGGGCTTAATCGATGCAGATAAAGGTGATGTAGTTGAAGATATGCTACTTAACTTTGTAGATTTAATTAACGATTATGGTTGTATTCCAAATGGTAACCGTCGCTATTATTTATCACGCTCGCAGCCACCGGTTTTAGCACTCATGGTCGAGTTATTATGGGAACATACGCATAGCAAATCACTCAATACGCAATGGCTTGCTATGTGTGTTGCAGCACTTGAAAAAGAATATATATTTTGGATGCAAGACGCGCAGTTCCTTTCGAGTGATTTATTGGGCTCAAAGCGGGTAGTAAGAATGCCTTGTGGTGGTGTTTTAAATCGTTATTGGGACGATGTAAGTGAGCCAAGAGCAGAGTCATTGCGTGAAGATTTAGCGCTAGCGGAAGGGTTGGCGAAGGAGAAAAAATCTGATTTTTATCGTAATATTCGCGCTGCATGTGAGTCGGGTTGGGACTTTAGTTCTCGTTGGCTTGGTGAGTCTAATTTACTAAGCTCTATTCAAACAACTGATATTGTTCCTATAGATTTAAACTGCCTTATGTATAACTTAGAGAATCAATTAAGCAAATTCTTTCAATTGCTCGGCAATAGTGAACAAGCAGAGCATTACCAATTACTTGCCAGCAATCGCAAGGCGCTTATTAATGCTTACCTTTGGAATGAGCCAACCGGTTTTTTTGTTGATTATAACTGCCGTACAACGACTCAATCTCCAATACTTAGTGCGGCGGCAACTACTGCTTTATTTGTTAATTTAGCCAGTAATGAGCAAGCAATCAAGGTAGCTACAATATTAGCCAATGAATTTTTAAAAGAGGGTGGCATTGTTACAACTATTACTCAAACGCCTCAGCAGTGGGATAGTCCAAATGGTTGGGCTCCACTCCAATGGCTTGCGGTAAAAGGGCTTAATAACTACGGTATTACTCAATTGAGTACACATATAATGCAAAATTGGGTAAATATGGTTGAGCAAAATTTTGCAGTAAATAAGTGCTTACTCGAAAAATACAATGTGTGCACACCAGCGGTTTTAGCCAGTGGTGGTGAATATCAAGTACAGCAGGGTTTTGGTTGGACTAATGGCGTAACGACTCGATTTTATAAATTACTAAGCTACTAATCCGATCTGTTATTTATCTTACAAAAAATTGTTAAAACAAAAGTAATGCAGGTTATGTATTGATTTAATAGGTTTTTATCTGTTTTAGGATGAGAAACGATAACTTTATTTTAATACCAAAATCTCATTGTAAGTTGTATTTGATTTAGGTAATGTAGTGTAAATGTTTCAAGGACGAAATTTATGCCCCATAAAAACTCAGTATTCGTAAAAACTACATTTCAATCATCTTTTCATTCACACAACTACACAGCTATTTTAAGAACACTACAGGCCTTGTTTGGTGATATTAAAATGGACGATGTTATTCCTAAAGCTGAGCAGCGTGCAAATTATGATTTGTTTTTAATAGATGGTGCTAAAAGCAAATGGCAAGATCTCATTCCCGCAGACCTTATTTGTTTAGCTAAACACCATAGTGTTGTTATCTTTAATGTTGATAAAGAAGATGTGTGCGAGCAAAACTTATTGCTTAACCATTTTAATGGTGTTTTTTATAAATCTGATGCGCCAGAAGATATTTTTAAAGGGTTAGTTCGTGTTGATACTGGCGAGCTTTGGTTTACGCGTAAAGTGATTTCAAAAGCTTTTAACGACATTTTAGCCGTGGCATCATCATTTAATAACCTACATGACGACATTGAATTAAAGCAGGACGATTACGATCATTTAACAAAGCGAGAAAAGTCCGTTATTCATTTAATTGCACAAGGTGCGAGTAACAATACAATTGCTGATAAGCTCAACATTAGCGACCACACTGTAAAAACACATTTGTACAGTGCGTTTAAAAAAACTAACTCACGTAACAGGGTAGAGCTTGCGAATTGGGCTCAGCGTTACGTTTCTGTTTTATTACCAATGGCTAAATAAATAGCATATATAATCTCAATTTTTCCTATAAAAAAGGCTACTGTTAGTAGCCTTTTTTATTTGTTATGACGGCCTGTGTAATTAGCTCACTTTTTTAGCCCATAAGCCTTTATCAATGCCTTTTGTTATAAGGTCTGTCAGTGCTTTTTCTATTGCCTGAGTTACACAAATACTCATAGGTTCGTTGTCACTAAAGCCGGCTTCAGCTTCAGCTAGACGTTTGTAGCTTACGTATCTAAAAAAGCCTGCACGCATCTCTTGGCTTAATACTTTTTTGCTGGTGGCCACACTAAGCAACACTTGGCCTGTACGAACATCCACAGCGCGTAGATAAATTGAAATAGCATCTTCACGGTAAAGCTCAGATGCGCCTATACCAAAGTATTCCATACCTAACCCACCCGTTTTTACATTGGTGTCATAGCTTATAATACCGCCCTCTAAAATGATTTTAGCTGTGGTAAGTGGAGGTAAATCAGCCTGGTTAGGGTTATCAGTTTGGCCTGCACGAATAATTTTTCGCTCAGTTAAAATGTTTTGTAAACCTTCACGCTCAACAGGTGTAAACCAATCAGATTCATGCAGTGCTTGTACGAGTATTGAATTAGCACCTTGTGTAACGGCAGTCGAAAACGAACTAACGTTAGTTTGTGGTTTGTATTGACCTGTTTGGTCTCTAAATGAGTAGACCGATACCGGAATGCTGCCAACAGGTTTTGGTAAATTTTTTAAGTCTGCAAATAATTCAGTTGGCTCTAGGCTAATTGCTTTTTGCTGTGATGGTGGAATAAGCTTACCTAAACTTGTACAGCCGCTCAAACCCAGTAATGTTATTGTTATTAGTAGTTTATACATTATCCAAACCTCGGTACTTCAATGATCACAACAGAGTCATCTAATATGTTTGTTATTTTTACTGTAATAGAATCGGTTGTGCTGGTTATAACTTCAATTTGATAATCACCACTCATAAAAATTGAGTCCTGATTAAAAATACTATCTTCAATATCCTCACCAAAAGCCATATCGGTAATTTCTCTTACCATGCGGTTTAAGTAAGTGCGCTCTAAAGAGTCTTGAAATTGTTCAGCATAACCTTTTTCGATTACCGGAGCCTTGTGTTTATTTTGAGCCTGTGCTTTGCTCAGCAGCATATTTGCATTGAGTGGATTACCACCAAAGCTTGGATTTATTGGGGTGTAAATTATTTCAGTCGCGGAAGCTGAAAAGCTTAATATTGTTATTATTATAAGGGCTATTTTTTTCATTTTACCATCCATCTTTAGCCATATCTGGTGTTGATGCAGCCATGTTTGAGCGAGCCATTGCATCTATTACTGTATAAACAGCTTGCTCAACACGTTCATCGAGGGGTTCTAATCTGCGACCTAAATAAGTCGCGTAAACGAGTTGATTATTCATTATTAAAGAAAGTTGTGTACCCGCTTTTGGTATTACGGTTTCTTTTATTTCAATATTAAAACCAGCTGTTGAAGGGAGATCTCGCCAGTAGTTTGAAAATTCATAATAAAATTGATGACCAAAGCGGCTAATACTTCTATCAAGTAATAAGCCATCTATTTCTAGTTCATCCGCAGCATGAGTTGCCCCAGAAAAACATAGGAAAAGTGTGAGTAGGTAACGATTAAAGTTAATATTTTTTTTCATAATTTAAAAAGGGGAGAGGATCGCTCTCCCCACCTCAACAATTACATTTGAGTAATTGTTGCTGCGTTTCCATCACCAATTTGGGTAACAGATACAGTGCTGTCAAAGCCAATTACTGAGCCTTCAACAATATTGTCGTTACCAATTTGAGTAACACTAAACGATACGTTTTCACCACCAACTAAAAATGCTGATTGTTCAACGCCAGTAACCCAGTTACCTTCACCTGTTTGTGAAATATCAATGCTGTGGTTATTGCCTTCAACCATCATATCAATAAGGTTTAACGTGCCACTTTGTGCAATATCAATTTGGTTATTATTACTATCTAAAATGCCAGCAAGGGTAACAATTGCTTCATTTTGAGAGCCGTCTTGAGCAATATCGATGTCATTATCGTTAGATGTAAGCGTTACATCTGGGTATGAAGATTGAACAAGTACGGCATTTTCATCGCCAGCTTGTACTAAATCAACATCATTGCCAGAGCCGTTAAAGTTAGCTAAGTGAATCGAGTTTAAATCACCTATTTGGGCTGATGTAAATTCATTGTCTGAACCAATTACACCCATGTAGGCTTCGTTTAAATCACCGTTTTGCATTGAAGTTAGTTCGTTGTTGTCACCAATTAAATCGGCTGTCATTAAGTTTTCAGCGCCAACTTGTGTTGCTGAAACCTCATTATTAGAACCTTCAAATAAGTTTGATTCAATTGTGTTAAGTGAACCTTCTTGATCTAAATCTATTTGGTTGTCGTCCCCAATTACAGTTGCAAACGTTACCGCATTAGTTAAGCCATCTTGCTCAATTTCAATTTCATTTGCATCACCAGAAATTGCACTAAATGCTACAGCATTACGATCACCTACTTGTTCAACTTCAAGCTCGTTGTCATTGCCTTGTAAACTACTTACTTTAAAGGTACTCCAATAACCGTCTTGAACTAAATCAAGAGTATTTTCGTCGCCTGTAAGCATCGTAATTTCTGCTTCATGCCATTCACCGGTTTGCAGTGAGGTAATTTCATTTGCGTTACCTTGCATATCCATGTTGTAGAACCAGTGACCACCAGTGCCTTGTTCAACATCAATGATATTATCATCACCAGTTACAATATTAATCGCTTCATTATTTACAAAAAAGCCTTGGCCAAATTGTGAAACAAATAACATATTATTATTACCAGTCACTTCAGAGATAAAACCATTAGCAACGCCATCTTGGCTGTATACTTGTAAGTTGTTGTCACCTGTGGTGATTACTTCAGCATAATTACCAAATTGGCTCTGCACAACTTCAGTTTCGTTATTATTACCGGTTGTTGTTACAAGCATGGTGTTGCTATCACCATCTTGTGTAAGTAGTGCAGTATTTTCATTAAAAGTTTGGATAAGAGTCATTGAGTTTTCAACACTTGCTACAGAAACGTTGGTAGCAAGTTCTGAGCTTGATGCTGATTTGTTGTTAGTATCTGCATAAGAAGCAAAGCTAGTACCCATTGCAATTGCAACTGCGCAGCTTAAAAGTGATTTGTTCAACTTCATTATTTTCTCCTTGAAATATTAAAACCAAACACCTTAAATTTTATAGGTTTTATAAGGTATTTGCTGTGTCAGCATGCCGTGCCGATATAATGTTTTGTGATCCGCTTGAAAAGCTCTTAAAGTAAAATTTTTCGATGTAGTTAATAATTATCACTAAACGCTTTGTCATTATTTTTAACTTACGTTTAATAACTGTTAATTATTAAGTACCCAATTACTGTATTCCTCAAATGTATTTTCTGAAATCATCATTTTTTACCAATTTTTTAATTTTTATTTTTCAGTGGGTTATGGTGCGGTTGTTGAGGATTTTATTAATTCAATCTAAAAGCAGTAAAAATCTCCGACCCTTTATTAGGTAAATGGCTTTGCGTGAATTTCATTAAAAGGTCTGTCTTTAGTGTTTTTTTTATACTTTAACTGGTCAAAATTGTTGGTTTTAACAACGTTTTTATTTTTTAACTTGTTAAATGATTAGTTTGGTTGTTTCCTTAGGGTATGCCATGTGATCCCTTGTACTCGAAATAGTGAAAGAACATGCTTAGAGCATCTAAGCTAACCCAAAAAAAACTATGGATAGAACAATGAAAACAAAATTATCTATTATTACTCTTGCCTTACTTCCGTGCTTAGCAGCTGCAAAAGTTCCTGATGTGGGTGTAAAGCAATCTGTAACTGCTAGCAGTGATTCTATAATTGTTAAATATAAAAGTAATGCAACGAAAGAAATGCGTAAGCAGGCTCGTTCATTAGTTAAAGCTAAAATTACTGATCTAAATAAAGATGAACTTGATGACAGCTATACGTCTTTACTTTCAGGTCGCTTAGCTAAGTTTAAAGTGTCGGGAATGAGCACTAAAGACGCAATTGCGCTTTTAAAGTCTCATCAAGCTATTGAATATGTAGAGCCTGATTACCAAGTAAGCATTGCACGTACGCCAGATGATCCTCGTTTTGATGAGCTTTGGGGCTTAAATAATGATGGCCAAACGGGTGGTACAGCAGACGCTGATATTGATGCAGTAGAAGCATGGGATATTTCGACAGGTAGCCGCGATGTAGTGGTAGGTGTAATCGATACGGGTATTGATTACAGCCACAGTGATTTAGCTAGCAATATGTGGGTAAATAGCAGCGAAATACCAGGAGATGGTATTGATAATGATGGTAACGGTTTTATAGATGACGTGCATGGTATAAATGCCATTACTGACAGTGGCGACCCTATGGATGACGAAGGCCATGGTACACACGTTTCAGGTACTATTGGCGCAAGTGGTGGCAATGGTATTGGTGTTGTAGGTGTTAACCATGAAGTATCACTTGTTGGTTGTAAGTTTTTAGATGCTGCGGGTAATGGCTCAACATCAGACGCTATTAAGTGTATTGATTACATGGTTAGCCTTAAAAACTCAGGCGTTAACTTACGCGTATTAAATAATAGCTGGGGTGGTGGCGGTTACAGCCAAGCACTAGCAGATGCAATTGCATCGAGCGAAGCGGCGGATTTACTCTTTGTAGCCGCAGCTGGTAACGATACTATTGATAACGATGTTAACCCGCATTACCCATCTAACTACGAAAACGCAAGTGTATTATCGGTTGCAAGTACGGATCAAACCGATGGTATTTCATGGTTTTCACATTATGGTTTAACAAGCGTTGATATGGGCGCGCCGGGTAGTGCTATTTTATCAACTACACCAGGTGAGAGCTATGCATCTTACTCAGGCACATCTATGGCAACGCCACATGTAGCAGGTGCTGCAGCGTTAGTGTTGTCAATTAATCCTGAGCTTAGCACTCAAGAGCTGAAAGATTTACTAATGAACTCTGGCGATGCAAATGCTGCGCTACAAGGTGTAACGGTTGCAGGTACTCGTCTTAATGTTAACCAAGCGCTTATTGATGCAGACCCTACACCTGGCTTTAAAATATCAGCCGATCCACTTACGCAACAAATTGAAGCAGGCCAAGCTACTAACTACACATTTACAATTGGTTCAATTGCCGAATGGGATGAAGAAGTAACGCTTGAGTTATCAACAACATTAGGCGGCGCTTATTTATCATCGCTTACAGCGCGCCCAGGCGATGAAGTAATGCTAAATGTTGAAACCGATACTAACACTCAGTGGGGCGAATACGAGCTTACTGTAACAGCTACAGCTGGTGATATTGTTAAAGAGCAGTCAGTTAAATTAATGGTTCAACCTGTTGGCTTAAACGACTTTACTTACAGCAGTAACACAAGTGTTGATATTCCTGATAACTCGCCAGTAGGTGCAGTGTCAGTAATTAATGTTCCTGATGACTTAACAGTATTTGGTACTACTGCTGATGTAGATATTTCGCATACTTACTCAGGCGACTTAGTGGTTAAGTTAGTATCTGCTCAAGGCACACAAGTAACGCTACAAAGCAATGTGGGTGGTTCAAACGACGACATAGTTAGAAGCTTTACTTCTGAATCATTTAACGGCGAAGTTGCTACAGGCGATTGGACACTACAAGTAGAAGATACTGCTGCAGCCGATACCGGCACAATTAATGGCTGGTCATTAACGCTAAGCGCTATTGGCGAAGTTAGCCCACAACCACCACGTGCTAGTTTTGACGTTGAGACACAAGGCTTAACAGTTAACTTTATTGATTCAAGCACTGATTCAAATAACGATATTACACAGTGGAGCTGGAGCTTTGGCGATGGTGCAACATCATCTGATCAAAACCCTATGCATGTGTATGCAGCATCAGGTAATTACGATGTAGAACTAACGGTAACAGACAGTGAAGGCAATACAAGTACATCAACTCAAACGGTTGTTGTAAGTGATGTAGAGCTAGAAATCACCTTAAAACGTGCTAATAAGTCTCGCCTTGATACTATGCGTGTAGAGCTTAGTTGGGAAAGTGTTGGCGCTGAATCACTAAGTGTTTACCGTAATGGTGAGCTTGTAGATACTACTGCTGACCGAGGTCGTTACCGCGACTACGTACGTGGTGCTACATTACCATCGTACGATTACCAATTATGTGTAACTGAAAATGTATGTTCTAACATCATTACGGTTTCATTTAACTAACTACTCCTAAAGTGACTTTAAGCCCAGCATTGCTGGGCTTTTTTTATGTTTTAAAAAAATATAAACTATGCTTTTTTATACGGATGGGTTTTAAGCCAGTGCTCGGCTATTTGCTCACGTGTGGCAAACCAAACCTGATCATGCGAGCGAGCATATTCTAAAAACCGTGCTAATGCTTTTATTCTTCCTGGTCTGCCAATTAGGCGGCAATGCAAACCTATCGACATCATCTTTGGGGCGTTTTCACCTTGTGGGTCGCCTTCCTCGTATAGTGTATCGAATGCATCTTTTAAGTAATTATAAAACTGATCCCCGGCATTAAAACCCTGCACGGCAGCAAAGCGCATGTCGTTTACATCAAGCGTGTAGGGCACTATTAACTGTGGTTTACCTTCTTTAATACTGTAAAAAGGTAGGTCGTCGCTGTAATCGTCGGCATCATATAAAAACGAGCCATTTTCTACCACAAGGGCTGCTGTGTTAGGGCTTGTGCGCCCTGTGTACCAGCCTTTGGGCTTTTTACCGGTAAGCGTTTGAATGATCTCAATGGCTTGTTGCATATGCTCGCGTTCGGTTTGCTTATCTATATTTTGATAATTAATCCAGCGCAGGCCATGGCTTGCAATCTCGTGGCCCGCTTTAACAAAGGCTTTAGCTACATCGGGGTGGCGCTCAAGGGCCATCGCCACTGCAAAAATGGTGACCGGTATATCGTATTTTTTAAATAAACGCAGTAGCCTCCACACGCCAGCGCGTGAGCCATATTCGTAAATAGACTCCATGCTTATATGGCGGTCTTCAACATGCGGGGCACTGACTATTTCAGATAAAAATGTTTCGGCCGCTGCATCACCATGTAATACACAATTTTCGCCGCCTTCTTCGTAATTTAATACCACTTGCACGGCAATACGTGCTTTATTGGGCCAATTTGCATGGGGTACATCTGGACCATAACCAATTAAATCGCGCGGGTAGTTTTTAAATTGCTCGCTCATTTTATTGCTCCTTTTTAAGTGCTGAGAGCCAAGCGCCTAGCGTTTCGCGCTCTGTGTCTGTCATTTTGGTCATATTGGCCAGTGGCATATCTTTGGTTATAACCGCGCGGGTATGAATAAGCGTGCTGGATTTTTTTACATCACTAATAGAGTCGAGTTTAAAGCCTAGCGGCGCGGTTTGAAAAAGCTCAGAGGTGGGTGTTTCGCTGTGACACTGTGTACAGTGCTTGCTAATTATATCCCACGCTTGTGCGTCGGTAATACTTGTTTGTAAAGGCGCGCTTTCGCCTGCATTTGTTGGTGTACTGGGCCAAGGGGCTATGGCGAGCATAAGAGCAAAAAAAGCTGCAATACCGCTTACAAGTACTGAGGGTTTATTAATACCTTGATGTTTTAAGTTAAAATAATGGCGTATCCACATACCAATACCAAACAGCGCAATTAAAATAAGCCAGCCAAAGTTGTGGCTGTAGGTATAAGGAAAGTGGTTGCTCAGCATTATAAATACCACAGGTAACGTGGCGTAGTTATTATGAATAGAACACAGCTTTGCCTTTAAACCTGGCGCTGAATCAGGGATTCTACCGGCTTCTACTTCACTTACCATATAGCGTTGCCCTGGCATAATAATGTGATACACATTGCCAACCATACAAGTACCAATAAGTGCACCTACATGAATATACACAGCGCGGTCGCTAAATAATTGATCAACCCCAAAAGTCCACAGAGCTAATAAACCAATAACTACAGCAATAAACACTTTGCCGTTTTCGACCAGTGAGGTTTTACACAATAAACGATAAACACCATAACCTAAGCCAATAAAACCAAGGGATGCGCCAATAGCTGCAAATTTACTTAGCTCACTTTTACTGTTATCAATTAAATACACATCGGCGCCAACATAATAAAGTAAGCTAAATAGTAATATACCGGTGATCCACGTTGTGTAGGCTTCCCACTTAAACCAGTGCAAAGTATGCGGCATTTGTTCAGGGCCATTTTGATACTTAGCCACTTCGTAAAAGCCACCACCATGCACGGCCCATAAATCGCCTTTTATGCCTTTATCTATTTTCCACTGCGGTGGTGTTTGTAGGTTGTTATCAAGCCATGCAAAATAAAATGAAGCGCCAATCCATGCTATACCAGCAATAACATGAAAATAACGCAGTACTAAATGAGCAAGCTCAAATAAATAGTTTTCCATAACGGTTAAGCCTCTTCTAATACCGGTGAGCGGGTGTCTGAAAATTGATTGTTATCATCGCGCTTATACACACTTTTACCCATAATGTAGGTTTGCTCAACGCAGCGGTCGTCGCCTAACATCATCATTGCAAATAATTTTTCATGCAGGGTTTTGGCATGCTGTATTCTAAATTTTAAAAATGGGGTTGCTGAACAATCCATTACAATAAAATCGGCTTCACAACCGGCTTCAAAATTACCAATTGTCCCTTCTAAATCGAGCGTTCTAGCACCGCCGAGTGTTGCTAAATACAACCCTTTAAATGCTGAAAACTTTTGACCTTGTAATTGCTGAATTTTGTACGCTTCGTTACCTGTTTGTAGCATAGAAAAGCTTGTTCCCGCGCCTACATCGGTACCCATGCCTACGTTTATGCCGTGCTCTTCACAGGCTTTTAAATTTAAAAGTCCTGATCCTAAAAATAGGTTTGAGGTAGGGCAGTGCGATATTGCCGCATTGTTATCTGCAAGGCAGCATAGCTCGCGCTCAGATAAATGAATACTATGGGCAAATACTGAGCGTTTACGTACCATTTTTGCTTGCTCGTATACGCCTAAGTAATCTTCGGCTTCTGGAAATAGTCCTTTTACCCATTCGCACTCGTCTTTGTTTTCAGATAAGTGTGTATGCAGGTAGGTGTCTGGGTATTCTTCAAGCAACTGAGTACATTTTTGAAGTTGCTCAGGGGTTGATGTGGGGGCAAAACGCGGTGTAACTGCGTAGCTTAACCTATCAATATTGTGCCATTTTTCGATGAGGGCTTTAGATTCGTCATAACTTGTTTGCGCGCAATCAGATAAGTCGTCAGGGCAGTTACGGTCCATCATTACTTTACCGGCAATCATGCGTAAATTGCGTTTTTGTGATTCTTTAAAAAACGCATCAACCGATTGCGGATGCACAGTGCCAAATACAAGGGCAGTGGTTGTGCCATTGCGCAGCAGCTCGTCTAAAAAGCGGTTAGATATCTCTTTTGAATAATGCTCACAGGTAAACTTTTTTTCGGTTGGGAAGGCGTATTCGGTGAGCCAACTTAAAAGCTGCTCGCCATACGCGCCTACCATTTCGGTTTGCGGCAAATGTATGTGTGTGTCAATCATACCAGGCATAACGAGTTTGCCATCGTGGCGGATAACACGCGCTGATTTATCAATTGTTGGCAGTATGTCGTGCTCATAGCCAAGTTTAACTACTTTGCCGTGCTTGATAACTAATGCGCCTTTTTCAAAAAAACGATGGGCGTTTTCGCCAGCAATGGCAGGGTCGTCAACAAAGTCGAGTATATCGGCACAAACTACTGTTAAGTCATTATTGTTTTGTGTGCTCATTATTAGCTACCTCTGTATGTAGAGTAGCCAAACGGGCTAAGCAACAATGGGATATGATGATGTTTAGTATCTTGTAATCTAAACGTTATTTGTGCCTCTGGGTAAAACGCAGGGGTAGGTTGGTTTTGGTAATAACTATCTAAATCAAATACTAGCTTATAAGTTGCAAATTCTACTTCTGTATTTAGCCAGTCGGCAATACGCCCATCGGAATCTGTTTTGCCTTGGGTTAGTTGTACCCATTCGTTATTTGTAAATTTAAATAGCTTAACAGCAACGTTTGCTGCTGGTTTTCCGGTGCTGGTATCAAGTATATGGGTGGTTATAGGGCTTTTGCTCATAGCAGTGACTCCAATCTTATTTTTGTTATTTTGGCTTGTTCGCCCGCGGCTATATTTAGCTCTGTACTGCGGGTGTTGTGTATGCGCTGCTCTATGAGTTCGAGCATTTGTTCGGCCGTTTTACCGGTGGCGCACACAATAAAAATAAAGCCAAACTTGTTCAGGTACTCTTTATTGAGGGCAATCATTTTGGTAAGTACGGCTTCGTTTGCTTTGCTCATACCCGATTGCTCATGCCCCGCTTTTTGTGCGGTAGCAGCGTATTTTTTGCTAAGGGTTGATAAGTCGCCTATTTGCGGGTGGCCTTCAAAGGCAGCTAAATAGTCGCTTTCGCCAAGGTTATCCCATGTGCTTTGTGCGCATTCAAACAGCTGCTGAGCACTTTTAAATGGCATTGCTTTTACCATGCCCGCCACCCAGTTAGGCGCCGCGCAGCAATGCTCAAGTGCTTGTTTAACTTGTGCATCATTTAGCGTATTTATTTGTAAACTACTCATGCGTTTACTTCCTCTTGCGTGGTGCTAATTAAGGCATTTTTTAGTGTGCGCCATTGCAAGCCTTGGCGTTTTGGCTCTTGGGTTTGCATAGCCTGATAAAGGCCAATTAGCTGTCCACTAATCGAAATAGCCACTTCCATTGGTAATTTGCCCGAAATGTTATTAAGCCCAACAGGGCAGGTCATTTGCTGTATTTGAACGGCTGTAAAATCGCGATGTGCTAGGCGCTGCTTAAAGCGTTTGGCTTTAGTGTCAGAGCCAATTACACCAAGCCAATTGGCATCGGCGCGTTTAATAATGGCTTGGGTGAGTGCAAAGTCGAGCTGGTGGTTATGGGTTAATATTAAGTAATTGTTAGCTTTAGGCGCATGTTTTACTTGCTCTGTTGGTTCTTCATCAACCACTTTTACTACGTTATTTGGAATAGCCTGTGGGAATACATCGGCGCGGCTATCTATCCAGCGTATGCGCATAGGTAGTTGTGCCAATATACCAATAAGCGCCTGTGCTACGTGGCCTGCGCCATAAATGTCTAAGGTAAAGCGCTCGCATTGCATGCATTCAAGCATAACGGTGGCAGCCCCGCCGCAGCACTGGCCTAAATTTGCACCTAGGTTAAATTGCTCAATTACTTGGGCGGCTTCGCCTTTGGAAAGTAGTTCGCGGGCTTTTTCTATTACTACGTACTCAAGATGGCCACCGCCAAGGGTGTCGTAAATATGCTCGCCGCTTATTACCATTTTAGAGCCTGTGCCGCGTGGGGTTGAGCCA
Source organism: Pseudoalteromonas sp. SG43-4 (assembly GCF_014164325.1). NCBI lineage: Bacteria > Pseudomonadati > Pseudomonadota > Gammaproteobacteria > Alteromonadales > Pseudoalteromonadaceae > Pseudoalteromonas > Pseudoalteromonas sp. SG43-4. The sequence continues at coordinate 91,771 of NZ_JACJFB010000012.1, forward strand.
TTGGTGCCAAGTACCGTGGCAATTACATAGTTAGTGCCGCTTTGTTCGTGCTCGTTTATAGCCTGCGCCCAATTTTGCGTATGAAAACCCTGAAACGACTCATTTAAATTAGTCATGTTGATGCTCCTTAAACCAGCTAGCGGTTTGCTCAATTGCACTCAATACTCGCTCTGGGGTTGCGGGTGTATCCAGTGGGGCGGTGTATTTGTAATCAGCCACACTGCTTATTGCATTACGAATGGCGCTCCATACACTAAAGGCCAGCATAAATGGCGGCTCGCCTACGGCTTTTGATCTAAACACGGTGGTTTCTGGATTTGCTGAGTTATAAAGATTGACGTTAAACTCGGCAGGGGTATCGCCAATGGCTGGTATTTTGTAGTTGGCTGGGCCAAAGCTTGCAAGCTGGCCTTTATCATTCCATTGTAAGTCTTCGGTTGTTAGCCAGCCCATACCTTGCACAAAGGCGCCTTCAATTTGCCCTATATCAAGTGCTGGGTTAATTGAGCTGCCTACATCATGCAGTATATCAACGCGAGTTACCGTGTTTTCGCCCGTAAGCGTATCTACTTCTACTTCACTCAGTGCAACGCCGTGTGCGTAGTAAAAAAATGGGCGGCCTTCACCTTTGGCTCTATCGTAATGAATCTTTGGAGTGGCGTAATAACCGGTAGATGAAAGCGATATACGATTCATGTAAGCAAGATTTGCAAGTTCGCTAAAGCTAATTTCCCCTTTACTAAAAGTAATGAGGTTATCTTTAAATACAACAGTGTTGCTGTCTACTTCAAAGTGCTCGGTAATAAAATCAATTAAGCGCTCTTTTATTGTGTTTACTGCATTTAGCGCCGCCATGCCGTTTAAGTCGGTACCACTTGAGGCCGCTGTTGGTGAAGTGTTTGGCACCTTGTCGGTACGCGTAGCACTAATACTTACCGCGTTAAAATCGACCCCAAAGCCATGGGCTACAATTTGCGCAATTTTGGTATTCAGCCCTTGGCCCATTTCGGTGCCGCCGTGGTTTAAATGTATAGAGCCATCGCTATATACATGCACTAATGCACCGGCTTGGTTTAAGTGTTGTACAGTAAACGAAATACCGTATTTAACCGGCGTCATTGCAAGGCCTTTTTTTATAATAGGTGACGATACGTTAAATGCTTTAATAGCCTCTTTACGTGCCCAGTAGTCACCCGACTCCTCAAGCTGAGCAATCATATCTATTAAAATATGTTGCTCTACGGTTTGATGGTACGGCGTGGTATCGCGGCCTTTTTTGTATAAATTAAGTTTTCGGATCTCAAGCGGATCTTTACTTAATTTGGCGGCTATATCGTCCATTATTAGCTCGCCCATAATCATGCCTTGCGGGCCACCAAATCCTCTAAAAGCGGTATGGCTTACGGTATTTACTTTACAGCGATTACCCTTAATTGTGGCGGCTGGGTAGTAGTAGGCGTTATCGACATGAAACATGGCGCGGTCTACAATTGCATCTGATAAATCAGGCGAGTAGCCACAAAATCCGTTTACGGTAATGTCGGCACCTTCTATTAAACCATTTTCGTCAAAACCAACATGATAGTGATTATAAAACGGGTGGCGCTTACCGGTTAATTTAAAATCGTCGCTACGGGCTAGGCGCATTTTTACTGCGCAGCCAAGGTGGTAAACCGCAAGAGCTGCAAGGCATGCCCATGGTGCGCCTTGGGTTTCTTTTCCGCCAAAAGCACCGCCCATACGGCGGGTTTCTACGTTTACAAAGCTAAATGGCTTTTTTAAAATTTTAGCAACTAAGTGCTGCACCTCAGTAGGGTGTTGCGTAGAACACTGAACATGAATGCCCCCGTCGTTATCAGGTTGCGCCAGCGCTATTTGGCCTTCTAAATAAAAGTGTTCTTGCCCGCCTATGTTTATTTCGCCTTTAAGCTGGTGGGTTGCGTCATTAATGGCGTTTTCGCTGTTACCACGGTTAAGTGAATGGGGCGGCCTTACCCAATGCTCTTTGCTAATGGCTTCTTTAATATCAAGTATTGGAGTAGTTTGCTCGCACTCTATAACCACCAAGCGTGCAGCGCGGCGCGCTATTTCATAGGTGTCGGCAACGACAATTAATACAGGTTGCCCGTGGTATTGAATTTCATGGCTGGTCAGCAGTACATCACCAGGAAATACCGGGCCAATATCTAATTTACCCGGAACATCTTCGGCCGATAAAATACGTTTAACGCCTTCAACTGCCAGTGCGAGACTTGTATCAATTGATTTAATAAAGCCGCTTGTAACAGGGGCGAGCACTGGGTAGGCATGCAGGCAACCGTAAGGCTCAGGGTTATCGTCGGCAAAATTTGCACTGCCACAAACTTGTTTAATAGCGCTTTCGTGATATTTAGATTGCCCAACGCTACCACCTTGCGCTTTTAGTTTATCCATTTCAAAGTGACGCATGTGAGATCCTCGTAATGGCAATGTTGTTATTGTTGCGTGCTTGTGGCTCACAAAACTCAATACCAATGCGTTGTAATAAGTTTTTGCTTACCGTGGTGCGGTAATGCGCACTGCTTCTTACATCGCTCATGGGCGTAAAGTCATCGTTAATAGCCGTTGCTGCGTCTATAAAACTACTTACTTGTAATGATTGAGATATCAGCTTTTGCTCAATATGATGTGCGCGCTTAGGAATAGCAGCCATACCGCCCATAGCGCAGCGGGCTTGAGTAATCATGTTTTTTGAATGCTCTATAGCAAGCACCAAACAAACGGTAGATATATCGTCTTCAAAGCGTTTTGATATTTTATGACATGCCAGTTTTAGCGACTCTGGGCGCTTTGGAATGGTGAACTTACTAATTACTTCATCGCTTTTAAGAGCTGTTTTTTTGTAATCAATAAAGTAGTCGGCAACTTTAATAGTGCGCGTACCAGCGCTGCTTAATAAATCCATTGATGCATTAAGAGCGATTAAAAGGGGAGCGGGATCGCCAATAGGAGAGGCATTCCCTATGCTGCCACCAAGCGTGCCGCTGTTACGTACTTGGCTTGATCCTAAGCGTTCAAATAGCTCTTTTGACTCTGGGTAATGGTTATAAAATACTTCAACAAATTGGCTATAAGGTAGTGCTGCACCAATGTGTAACTCACCGTTATTATCTGCCAAGGTGCAAAGGTCCTTTACTTGGCTAAGGGAGATAATTACATCTGGTAAGAGCATGTTTTGGCTAAGCTCAATGGCAAAGTCGGTGCCACCAGCAACTAAATGTGCATAAGGATAAAGCGCTTTTAGCTCAACAAGTTGCTGGGCAGTTTGTGGTAAGTAAAATTTACGAGGACCATTTTTTAAAAATGGAATATCGTCATCATATTGCGTATTAAGTGATGCTTTAAATTGAGCGGCCATTGCTGAGTACGGTTCAGCTTTACGCTCATAGCTATAGGCTTTTTCGGCTGCAAGTAATATAGGGCTATAACCTGTACAACGGCATAAGTTACCGCCAAGTGCATGAATAACCGCTTTTTTACCAGGGTACGTTGGCTCATTAATATAAAGAGCCAACAAACTCATTATTATACCGGGCGTGCAAAAACCACATTGCGAACCATGGCACTCTACCAGTGCACGTTGTACGGGATGTAAATCGGTTAAGTTTGGGTATAAGCCAGTAGTCACAGCCTCTACCGTTACTATATGTTTTGCATGCGCATTACCTAATAACAATAAACAGCTGTTCATTGTTTTGTATTGCCAACTAGTTTGCCCGTTTGCATTTATACGCTCTTCACCCACTAATATTGTGCACGCACCACAGTCGCCAGTTGCACACCCTTCTTTGGTGCCCACTTTCCCTTTTTTGGTGCGTAGCCAGTCCAAAATGGTGAGACTTGGCGAACATTCTTGTACTTCAATTGGCGTGTTATTTAATAAAAATTGAATCACACAGACCCCCTTAATTTTTATAAAGCCCTGATACATAAAGGCTTGGCGTATGTTTTTTCTTGTTGTTTGCGCACGGGTAAGAAAAATACTTTTTCATCTTGGTAAGTATATTGCAGTTACCATGCCATTGTTGACCGGTTGGTCAGTTGATGTTTTGAGTATGCTAAATTGCTCATTAAGTACAAATAGGCCTAATAATGAATAATAAATACCGCCTTACTATGCAGGGAATGACAAAGCAGTATCCCGGATGTATAGCCAATAATGACGTAACCTTAAAAATTAAGCATGGTGAAGTGCATGCCTTATTAGGTGAAAACGGTGCAGGTAAAAGCACATTAATGAAAATGCTTTATGGTGTGGTTAAACCTGACCAAGGGGACATGTTTTTCAACGGCCGTATAATGAATATAAAAGAGCCTGCTGATGCGCGTGATTTAGGCATCGGAATGGTGTTTCAGCATTTTTCGTTATTTGAAACACTTACGGTTGCCCAAAATATTGAACTAGCGTTAGGTGATTTAGCAGGGCATAGCAGCACGCTTGCGGGTCGAATTACAAAAACATCAACACGTTATGGTATGCCATTAGACCCCCATAGACTGGTATCAACACTTTCAACTGGAGAGCGCCAACGAGTAGAAATTGTTAGATGCTTATTATTAGATATTCAGTTACTTATTTTAGACGAACCCACTTCAGTACTTACTCCACAAGAAGTCGATGCATTATTTAAAACCCTAAAGTCACTTAAAAAAGAAGGCTGCTCTGTGCTGTTTATTAGCCATAAACTGCACGAAGTGATTGAGCTATGTGACAGTGCGACCATTTTGAGAGGCGGGAAAGTAAGCGGGCATTGTATTCCTAAAAACGAAACTAGTGAGTCAATTGCTAGGCTGATGGTAGGCGACAACACGCCAATTAGTAACCAAACTCGCAGAGCTTTGGGTACTGCGGATTTTTTAACCGTTAATAATCTAACCACCGCCGCACAAGCATTATTTGAAACACCCCTTAAAAACATTAACTTTGCAGTACAGCAAGGCGAAATAGTGGGGATTGCGGGTGTTGCTGGCAACGGACAAGAAGAGTTATTAAAAGTGCTTTCGGGGGAGCAAATTCAAGCTAGTAGTAGCGCCATTAAATTTAAAAATACCGTAGTTGATGCACTGTGCCCGCTAAAAAGGCGCCGCCTTGGGCTTGCATGTGTGCCAGAGGATAGGCTTGGGCGAGGAGCCGTGCCCACTATGGATTTGGCACAAAATGCATTGCTTACTAGTTTTGATAGTGGACTAGTTAAAAATGGCTTTTTAGTAAAACAAAAAATTACTGAGCTTGCTAATAAAATCATTACAAAATACAAGGTTAAAACGCCAAGTTTTCGCACTCATGCAGCTAGCCTTTCAGGTGGTAATTTACAAAAATTTATTATTGGTCGCGAGGTAGAGCAAAGCCCAAAACTACTCGTTATGTCGCATCCTACTTGGGGAGTAGATATAGGCGCACAAGTGGCGATACATGAAGCTATTTTAAAGCTTCGTGACGAAGGGTGTGCGGTACTCGTTATTTCAGAAGATTTAGACGAACTTTATAAGATTTGCGACCGCATTGGCGCAATTTGCGATGGAAAACTGTCTCCTATTTTAAACACCGATACCGTACCGCTTGTGCAGTTAGGACAGTGGATGGCTGGCGATTTTAGTGATGTTTTTAATAACCAGCCTAAAGTACACACACCACAAGGGGAACTTGCATGATTAAGTTAGAACCACGTGTTGAGCGCTCACCGGCTTGGAGTTATCTCTCTCCTGTTTTAGCTATTTTACTCACATTAATAACCGGTTACGTGGTGTTTGCCTTATTAGGGCATGATCCTTTAAATGCCCTGTATACATTGCTTATAGCACCTGTTGCCGATTGGTATGGTGTAACTGAGCTACTTGTAATGACCATTCCTATTTTGCTATGCGCCTATGGTTTAGCGCTTTGTTATAGAGCATCGGTTTGGAATATAGGCGCAGAAGGGCAACTGCTTATTGGTGGTGTATGTGCAAGTGCTGTAGCCGTTAACTTTGTTGACTCATCAAGTGCTTTTGCAATGCCACTAACATTACTTGCGGGTATTGCTGGTGGCATGTTGTGGGCGGGGCTTGCTGCTTTTATGAAGCTGCGTTTAAACACCAATGAAATTTTAGTCACCATAATGCTCAACTACATAGCAGTAAATGTATTGCTGTGGGCTGTTCATGGGCCACTCAAAGATCCTCACGGTTATAATTTTCCTGAAAGTGCATTGTTTGGCGATAGCACGTTATTGCCTGTTTTATTCGACGGTACTCGATTGCACTTAGGCCTGGCGTTTGCGTTATTAGCGCTATGCGCCACATGGGTTTTTATTAGTAAAACCTTTATAGGCTTTCAAATACAAGTACTTGGGCTTGATGCATCCGCGGCCAAAATGGCGGGTTACAAGCGAGCATTATTAATTGCCGGAGTGCTAGTTATTAGCGGGGGCTTGGCGGGGCTCGCTGGAGCGGGCGAAGTAGCTGGGCCTATTGGACAGTTGGTTCCGCAAATATCACCCGGTTATGGCTATGCCGCCATTATTGTTGCTTTTTTAGGGCGATTGCACCCAGTAGGAATTACGTTTGCGGGCTTATTAATGGGGCTTATTTATATGGGAGGTGAACTTGCGCAAATTAACATGGGATTACCTAACGCTATAACCGGTATTTTTCAGGGGTTAATGCTGTTTTATCTACTCTCGTGCGATGTGCTTATTACTTATCGCCTTAGATTTTCGCTGCCATTTAAACAACAAAAAGCGCAGCCAATACATATTGCACAGGAGTCTTAAATCATGGAATTAGATGTAATTACTAATATTTTATACGCCACTATTCGTACAGGCACCCCCTTATTGCTGGTGGCGCTGGGTGAAATGGTATGCGAAAAAAGCGGCACCTTAAATTTAGGGCAAGAAGGCATGATGCTACTTGGCGCAGTGGCAGGGTTTATAACTATGTACCAATGCGACAACCTATTTATTGGTTTTACGGTAGCAGCTTTGGTTGGTGTTATGGCCTCACTTATTTTTGCTTTTGTAGCACTTAATTTAAATGCTAGCCAAGTGGCTGCAGGTTTGGCGCTGACTATTTTTGGTACAGGCCTCTCGGCATTTTTAGGTGCTGACTATGAGGGAAAAACCATTAACGCGTTACCTACTTTAGCAATTGCAGGGTTTGAGCATATTCCGGTTTTAGGCAAAGCGCTATTTTCGCAAGACGCCATTGTGTATTTAAGTTGGGGTTTAGTGCTTGGTGCGTATTTGTTTTTTAAATACCACAGAGCAGGGCTTGCAGTACGAGCTATTGGCGAAAACCCAAGTGTGGGTAATAACTTAGGATTACCTGTAATGCGTACACGTTATTTAGCCGTAATGTTTGGCGGCGCACTGGCTGGCATTGCGGGCGCATATTTGTCGTTGGCTTATACACCACTTTGGACTCAAAACATGACGGCAGGGCGAGGTTGGATAGCTCTTGCTTTAGTGGTGTTTGCAAGCTGGCGTATTGAGCGCGTAATGCTTGGCGCTTATTTATTTGGCTTTGCCAGCATTATGCACTTAGTGGCACAGGCTTTTGGGTGGGCTGTGGAGTCTAACTTACTGGCCATGTTGCCTTATGGTGCAACGCTTATAGTACTGATTATGCTAAGTAAAAATAAACAAAAATTAAAAATGTACGAACCCATGTGGCTAGGTAAACCTTGGCACAAGGGTCATTAAATTAATTACAAAATCAATATGGCAAATCACCTGCTACAACAGGATATTAAAAATATAACACGGAGAATAACAATGAAAAAACTTATAACAGCACTCGGGGTTGCATTGAGCTTAGGCATAAGCGCATCTGCTATTGCAAAAGATAGCGTAAAAGTTGGCTTTGTATATGTAAGCCCCATAGGTGAGGCCGGTTGGACTTATACACATGACTCTAGCCGCCACTACCTAGAAGAAAAGTTTGGCGACAAAATAGAAACCACTTTTGTCGAAAGCGTACCAGAAGGAGCGGATGCAGAGCGTGTTATTACGCAACTGGCTAAAAGCGGGCACGATTTAATATTTACCACGTCGTTTGGCTACATGAACCCAACACTTAAAGTGGCTAAACGATTTCCTAATGTAAAGTTTGAGCATGCCACAGGCTATAAACGCGCAAAAAACGTAAGCACTTACTTTGATCGCATTTACGAAGGACGCTACCTAACAGGTGTTATTGCAGGGCACATGAGTAAAACCGACAGCATTGGTTATATTGCTGCGTTTCCTATTCCGGAGGTAATACGCGGTATAAATGCATTTACGCTTGGCCTGCGCTCAGTTAAGCCTAATGCAAAAGTAAAAGTAGTGTGGGTTAATAGCTGGTTTGATCCGGGTAAAGAGCGAGAAGCTGCCGATAGCCTTATAGATCAAGGCGTTGATATTATAACTCAACATACTGATTCGCCTGCACCACTGCAAGCAGCGCAAGCCGCTGGTATTTACGCTATTGGCTACCACTCAGATATGAGCGGATACGGAAAAAAAGCACATTTAACGGCGGCGGTTCATCATTGGGATGAATTTTACGCAGACCGTGTACAACAGGTACTTGACGATAAATGGCAATCGCAAGATATATGGAAAGGTATAGGCTCAGGTATGACTCGCTTAGCGCCGCTAAGTAAAGACATTCCAAGTAATGTTGTGAGTGAAGTGAACGCGATTTCAGAGAAAATTGGTAAAGGTGAATTTCATCCATTTACTGGCCCTATAAAAAATCAGCAAGGTGAGCTGATTATTGATGCGGGTAAAACAATAGACGACAAAACCTTGTTGGGTATGGATTTTTATGTTGAGGGCGTTGAAGGGCAGCTTAAATAAGCGGTTAACGCAATAACAATGAGTTAATCACTTAGACAAATACAGTGGCTAACTTGCAAAACGTAGAGGTTTATATGTCAATAAATACAAGCTCGTCTGACGATATTATATATGCAGTTGATGACAAACCAGGCGTAACTGAATCATTTTTTGCCGCACTACAGCATGTACTCGCAAGCTTTGTAGGTATTATTACACCCACGCTTATTATTGGCGGTGTGCTTGGTTTAGCTGCTGAAATACCTTATTTAATTAGTATGGCATTATTTGTATCTGGTGTGGGCACGGTTATACAAGCGCGGCGTGTTGGCCCTGTGGGTTCAGGATTAATATGTGTGCAAGGTACAAGCTTTGCCTTTTTAGGGACTATTTTAGCAACAGGCTTTACCGTTAAAGCCACCGGAGGCAATAACGACGAGGTCCTTGCCACTATATTTGCAGTGTGCTTTTTGGCCGCTTTTGTTGAAGTATTTATTAGTTTTTTTATTAGTAAATTAGGCAAAATAATTAAGCCAGTAGTTACTGGTGTGGTCATCACTACTATTGGTATTTACCTAATTAAAGTAGGTATGACTGATATAGGCGGCGGGCAATGGCTACTTACTAATATGCCTGAAAAATTTGCTTCAACGAGCAACTTAATTGTTGGTTTTTCGGTTGTTGCTTTAGTGGTGCTGCTTAATGCAAGTAAAAACCAATGGGTGAGGCTAACGGCTGTGGTAGTTGCAATGATACTTGGCTGGTTACTTGCGTTTGTATTAGGTATCGCTAATTTTAAATTAGGTGAATTTGACCTAATTGCTATCCCACTGCCTTTTAAATACGGCTTTAATGTTGATTTTGGTGCACTCATAGCCTTTGGTTTTTTATACCTTATTACTGCAATTGAATCGACAGGCGATATTACTGCCAATTGTGCGGTTTCTAAGTTACCTGTTAGAGGACCTAGTTACTTAGCACGTATTCGCGGCGGTATTTTAGGTGATGGTGTTAACTCGATGATTGCCGCTTTATTTAATACTTTTCCTAATACTACTTTTAGTCAAAACAACGGCGTTATTCAGCTAACTGGAGTTGCCAGCAGATATATTGGCCTGTGGATAGGCAGTATTTTAATCATTCTTGGTTTGTTTCCTGTGATTGGCGCTGTATTACAAAATATACCTAAACCTGTTTTGGGCGGTGCAACGCTTGTAATGTTTGGCACCGTAGCAGCCGCTGGGGTCAAAATACTCGCCAGCGAAAAAATAAATCGCAGAAGTTTACTTATTATTGCGGTGAGTTTGGGGCTCGGGCTAGGTGTTAGTTTTGTACCGGAGTTGTTTGCAAACGCACCTAAGTTAGTTACTGCCATATTTGGTAGCGCAGTGACGGTGTCGGGTATCACCGCAATAATAATGACGTTGGTACTACCAGAAAATTACTCAGCAAGTACGGATCATCTTAACTAAACTAATAAAAATCATAAAAGGGATTAACAATGAAAATCAAAACAATAAAAAAATTAGCATTAGTAACTGCAATTGCAATGTGCTCAACAGGTGTATCGGCTAAAGAGCTTTGGTCTGATTTTAGTATTACCGCAATGACAGGAGCCGACTACCTAGAGCCGTTTTCAGGGGAGGAAGATGATAGAAGTGTTGTTACTATAGAGCATGCATCGGGGCATACTTGGGGCAGTACGTTCTTCTTTATGGATAGGCTAAGTAATCCCGATGAAGTGTACGGTGAGCTAAACATAAACCCTACTCTTTACAAGCCACAAAATAGCTTTGTTAAAGAGGTGTTTTTAGGCCTACAAACAGAGTATGGCTCGGGAGATACGGATCAAAATAACTATTTATTAGGGGGCGGTGTATCACTTGATGTACCTGGCTTTCAATATTTTAATGTGGCTTATTATCGTCGTTTTCAAGATGAAATAGGTATAGAGCGTGAAGATAATAACCAAATAACAGTCACGTGGGGCTACAACAAAGGTAACTTTAGATACGATGGCTTTTTAGATATTGTAGATAGCACCGACACAATGTTTGGTAAAAGTGAAGGTGGCTTTAACTTTACCTCGCAGATTAAATACAATATTGCCCCTATGCTCGGCTTAGATACAGGCCGCCTTGATGTGGGTATTGAGTATGTTTATTGGAAAAATAAATTTGGTGTAGATGGTCAAACCGAACATAATCCAAACTTGCTAGTTAAATGGCATTTTTAACAGCAAATTGAATGGTATTTAATTAATAATTAAAGGCTACTTTTTAGTAGCTTTTTTATTTGATAATCTTAAATAATTGAATAGCTTAAATTAGTTGTGTTAGATTACTTTTTAATAACGCTATATGGATTTTTTCATGGACTCTGAAATAGATTTTTCTACCTACACTTTAGATGAGCTTTACTCATCAGCGAGAGCTATAGATCGCGAAGCCTACCCAGATCGAGCAAAAGAAATAGACGACTTAATTAAAACGCGAGAAGCACAGAACCCATCTGAAAATATTGTATCAAAAGTAGCAGGAGAAAAAGCAACGCGCTCAGACAGGCTAGTGGCTGCTATTGTTGATGGCGTTTTAGGTGTTGTTTGTTTTATACCTGTATTCATACTCGTAGGGTTTGATAATTTAAGCCAACCAACACTTACTTTATCTGCAGGTTTGCTAGGTTATGGCATATTAAGCACGTTAGTGCTTCATGGTTACCTTATGTACCAACGCGGACAAACAATTGGTAAATCTTTAATGTCTATCCGTATTGAAAATTTAGATGGTACACAAGCAAGCTTTACTACAATTTACTTTAAACGCATGCTTTGTATGCAACTATTATCACTTGTCCCTTCGGTAGGTCAGTTTATAGCTGGTTTTGTTAATCCATTATTTATATTTGGAAAAGATAAACGATGTTTACATGATCATTTAGCGGGAACAAAAGTGAGTTATGTAGATTAATCAGGATATTAATTATGGCAGCTTTGCCCGGATTTAAGTTTGATTAGCAAAAGTTACAAAATGGCGTATTTCACTAAATTGGTAATATAATTAAAAAACCTTACCGATTTTTTTGACTAGTAACCAAGGATGATTATGAAAAACAACACCCAACTAATTTTAGCACTAGCGGCCTCTTTAATTTGTTACTCAACATATATTGTATTGATAGATAAACCTTTTAGTTTGCAAGCGTTTAACCTGTTTTTATTTCCCGTTATTTTATATTTTGTGTTTATTCGTTCGCGCAATGTTGAGCAAAGCCCGTTAAAGGCTGTACGCGTTGAGGGGCAAATATTATACGTTTATAAGCAAGTGTTTAATATTAACGATATTAACAAAGTTGTCATCGACAAAACTAAGAGGCACGGTGTATTTGCACTACCGTATAATCAAGTTGATGGTAAAACAACTGAGTTTATTTTCAATAAAGATGCGTTTGAATCTTTAAAATCCTACCTTTTACAAAACATTCCAAATGTAAAAATTATTGAATAAAGTAAAGAAGTAACAATGAATTTAAAGAGCATATATTATTCATTGGGTTTCTTACTGCGGCGAAAAGCAATGAGGTGATAAATGAGAATATTTAGGAAAACAAACGAGTTTGATAAACTGTCGAGGTGTTACGCATGTATTAAATGTGGTACTTGGGTGAGCATAAAAGCCCAAAACTGTATGCAGTGCCAGCATAGTTTTACTAATAATGATAAAAGCTCAATGCAAACACTCTATAATCAAAATAAAGAACAAAACTGGCAACATGCATTATTGCCCATTATTTTTGTAATATTGGTAATAGCTTTATTGTTCATTTAATTTTTGCTTAAAATTTAAAAGCGCTCGACTGCAACTCTGTAACAAAATCCCTCTGTACTTTAACGTGTAAAAACTACCCATAATTAAAATAATTACTCTTGTTAACCCTTCACTAAATATCACATAGCTAACGTTTTTTAATAAATGAAATAAGCTTATAAATTTCAGTCACTTAAATTTTGGGTTTATTTATATTTACTCAGTTTTTTGGCACGTAAGTTGATACAGCTCCTAATAAACTTTAAAAAGGAATTACCATGACTGCTGAATACTTTATGGTACTAGGGTTACTCGGTGTTGCATTTTTTGCAGTTGCAGGGGCATTGCTTGGGTATGAAAAAAACATTAGTGGCTTTGGCGTCGTAGTGGTTGCAACCGTTACTGCACTAGGGGGCGGTACCCTCAGAGATATACTTTTAAACAAACCAGTATTTTGGATTGCTACCCCAGAGTATTTATATTCAACCTATGGGGCCGTTATAGCAACAATTGCATTTATTCGATATTTACCGCGCGTTAATAATTACTACTTTTTATTAGTAGACGCTGTGGGTATGGCGTTATTTAATATTATGGGGATAGAAAAAGCACTTATTAATGGCTCTGGTATGGTGGTCGCAATTACCATGGGTATCACTACAGGTATATTTGGTGGTTTAATACGTGACGTAATTTGCCGTGAGGTACCAACTGTTATGCGCAGCGAACCATACGCCTCTGCGTGTTTAGCGGGTGGTGCAGTTTATGCTGCTTTATTTAGCCTTAATGTAGATTACATTTGGTGTATTTTAGGCTCATTTTTCACGACTATCTTTTTAAGATTAGGCTCTTTGCATTGGGGTTGGCATTTAACTATTTTCAGAAAAAAAGACTTCAGAGATCAAAGCGACTAATTTTAGCTACGAGTAGCTCGCGTTTGCATGTGGTACTCGTAATTATCCTCATCCGTTATAGTAAAACCCAGCCGCTTATAAAGTCCTAATGCTGGGTTGTTTTTAAGCACGGTGAGTTTAATGGGTTTTGACTGCGCATTTGTAATAACTTGTTCAATAACCGCTTTCCCATACCCTTTATTTTGGTGCAATGGATGTATTTGTAATTGCATTATTTCAACGTATTGAGCGTGTGTTTGGTATTTTAAAGTACCAATTGGTACCTCATTTATAACTATAAGATGGGAGCAGTCATATTGATCATTAAGCCTTAAAACATGCTGTTGATCTGTTATACCAATCCGCAATAATACTTAATCATTTTGCGGGGCTAAACGTGTCGCTACCTGCGTTAAAAAATACTCATTTAGAACAACTAAATAGCGAATTTTTTGCCTAGCTATCAACACGTTTTTCCAGCCTCAAAATAGATCACTTAATTAAGCGAATTGGTATTAAAAATAACCCGGCATTTTCTAAGTGTTCAACCATAGTCAGCTTTCTGAGGCTTAATAAGTAGTCTCGGTCTGAATATGCTGCCTTTATGAATTTAAAAAACATAGTGCTCCCTTGCAACAGCCTTAATGTTTATATTTGTAGAACTAACTAAAATAAGTGCGCAGTATTAAATGTGCAAGCCAAACTAACAAAGGCAAGACTACCAATACCCAAGTGCTTTCCACCAAAGCCCGCCAATAATTCCCCATACACTTAAATTAATAACGCTCATTATAAGGCCCATTACCCACCAGTCTTTTAACGATACATAGCCTGAGCCAAACACGATGGGAGATGTGCCTGTTGCGTAATGCGTTAACGACATCATCAGTGATGAGGCGCCAGCTAACAGTAAACCTAAAAATAAAGGCGGAGCGCCAAGCGCTAAACCTGCGGCGTAAAATGCGGCAAACATAGCAGTAATATGTGCTGTGGTACTGGCAAAAAAGTAATGAGCATAAAAATACACAGCTACCAATATAATAGCCGATACAATCCAGTCAAAGCCCAGTTGCGCAATGTTGCTCTCAACAAGTGTTGAAAACCACGTTACCAAACCTAGTTTATTTAAAAAAGTGGCCATCATTACTAATGCAGAAAACCAAACAACGGTATCCCACGCAGACTTTTCTTTAAGTACATCGTCCCAGCTTAATACACCAGTCACTAATAATACCGACAAACCCAAAAAAGCCACTGCGGTTGTGTTAACTGCGTAGTCAGCCCCTAAAATCATTGCAGGCACGCCGGCCCATAAAATAAGCAGCATGGCAAAAACACCCACCATTATTTTTTCGCCGTAACTCATTGGGCCCATTTCAGTTAATTTAGATTCTGCGTAGGTTTTAGCATCGGGCGTACTTTTAACTTCAGGTGGGTAAATGGCATAAACAACCAAAGGCACAAGGGCAATACATAGCAAACCAGGAACAAGCGCTGCCAGCGCCCACGTACCCCAAGTAATACTAATATTTGCACCAGTAGCATCAGCAATAAGCTTTACAATTAGAGGGTTAGGAGCCGTGGCGGTAATAAACATAGCTGATGTAATAGGGTTTATATGGTAGCTAACTAAAGCAAGGTAGTGGCCAATTTTACGAGAGGTGCCTTCCTCAGGAGACGAGCCAAAGCTTGTTGCTATCGACTTCATAATTGGGTGAATAATAGCGCCGCCTCGCGCGGTATTACTTGGCGTCACAGGCGCTATAACAAGTTCAGACAGCGCGAGGGCATAGCCAATACCAATAGTTTTTTTACCAAAAAAAGAAATAAAATTATAGCCAATACGATTTCCCAAACCGGTTTTAGCTAAACCCCGAGAAATAATAATAGCAATACCAATCAACCAAATTAATGAGTTAGAAAAGCCACTTAATGCATCTTTAATAGCGCCAGATGGGCTGTCATTAGTTACGCCGGTTAACGCAACAGAAGTAATAGCTAAAATAGCAATGGCGCCGATAGGCATTGCTTTACCAATAATGGCAACTACAGTACCAATAAATAAAGCGAGCAAATGCCATGCGTTTTCGGTAACACCTTGCGGAGGCGGTACAGCAAACCAAAGTAGTAAAACAATGGCTATAGAAATCAGTCCAGAGGTAACTCGAATATCAGTACCCTTCATTAAAAATGTCCCTAAGTTTTAGAAATGCATGCATTCTGTTTATTGAAAAGGCGACGTTATTCTACTTCATTTAATAATAAAAAAGATGACGCACATCATATGAATATTAGACTTATTTAATTTTATTAATAAAGAGGAAATAAACTATAAACTAAAGTGATTGATTACATTACCCGATAAGAGCTTACAGTGTGCTTAATTAACTCTGATTTTTAAGAGTTAGCTTGAATTGTTTTATAGGTTCGTAAGGTCTTTATAAACCTCAACGAATACTTGGAAATACAATGAACTTAAAACTAACCAATAACGTGATTACTTTTTTATTAACGAGTAGCTTTTTACTACTTGGCTTGTCGTTTGCGTTAGGAGCAAACCCTAATACGTTAACGGCTACGTTTAGTTATTATGGCGTTGATTCGCTAATGTCTGTATCTGCGTTAGGTTTAATTAGTGGCTCATTTATGATTGCCTTAGCGTTTGCCACCGTGCTCGCTCGCCTTAAACTAATGAAACCTACACCAGCACTTTTACTTGCAGCAATTATAAGTTTAGTAGCATTACTTACCTTGTTTGCCAGTAACCGTTGGATGGCGCAACTTGGTGGCTTTCCAATCATTGGTAGCGGGCAGGGCATAATTAAATACTTCGCTGTAGTGCCTTTGTATTTGTTTTTGTTTTATAAAGACAAACTTACCGACAAACAACACGTACTATTAAACTTTATACCTGTTGCTATGGTTTTATTATGGATTGGCGGCATGAAGTTTTATGAGTTTGAAGCAAAAGGCATTGTAAGTTTAGTAGAAACCTCACCGTTTATGTCGTGGTTATACACGGTATTTAGCGTACAAGGCGCGTCTAACGTGATTGGCGGGTTTGATGTATTATTTGCTGTGTTATTGGGATTAGGGCTATTTTTAAATAATAAAAAGCTAATTATTGTAAGTGGCTTAGCGTGTTTAAGCGTATTTATGATGACCCAAACATTCTTAATTACCGCAACCGGTGCATTTAGTTCATCCACTTTATTGGATCGTTTAGGGCAATTTGTAATTAAAGATTTGTGGTATATAGCCAACCTTGTTGTTATTGCTTTTTTAATGATTTTTAAGCCGACTAAATAAAGAGAGCGTTATGATCAGTTGCAACCAATACGACTACATCGAAATTGCTTGTATGCACCATTTAAGCATTAAGCTTATATTAAAAAATGGTGATGGTGTATGCGGGATAGCAACTGACACAAAACGCAATGCTAATAGAGACGAATGCATAGTTGTTAATGTAAATAGCGAGTTGAAACTCATTGTGCTAACTACAATCAGCGTACTTAAAGCGCATGAGAAAAACCCATACTTTGACCATGTGAATTTTGAAGTAAAGTAAATGCCTCACTCATTCGTTTTTATCATAAATAAAGCTCTATTTTTGTTTTGTCCAATAACATTATTAAACACCGTTTTGGTGAAAAATTACAAAGGGTTTTTTGTAACATATTTAATTACTTGTTTACACTGAAGTTGTTTAGTGGAATTATTGAACACTGTAATATACGCCGTTTTGGGGTGCTATAAATCCCCAAAGTGGTGCTCAATAAGCTGTTAGGTGTTTAAGGATAAGCATGAAAAAGTATCTACCTTTAATCATATTAATAATCTCTGGTTGTGTTGGTATGAAAACTTATAAAGGTGTCATAGTCCAATATAGCGATGTAAGCAAAAACTCTGATGGGACGTATTCAATTGAGGTTCTTGGTCATACCGATCTTAATGAAACAGATATGGTCGAATTGGTAGAGCTCAAAGGAAAAGAGTTATGCAAATCTAGTGATATATACGTAAAAAAATATAAAATGGGTACTTATGGCTCGCATAGTCAGTTTGGTTCTGTCTACCCACCAAAGATTAACGCAACAATTTACTGTAGTGTAAACAATGCATAACAGGCTGTTAAACAAGGATAAAAATAGTTGGCTTTGTTCCTTTGTTGCTAATTTAACTAACTATTTTCTGCCTGTTAACAGGCTCTTTATATAACTACGTGAGGAGAGATGATGAACAAGGAAACTATAGGGAAATACGTCGCAGTTCTGGGATTATTGCTTTTCTGGGCACCTCTTTGGGGAATTGTTGATTCGTATTTAATTATGTCCTCTTCATTTCAAGAGATAACGCTGTTTGGAAGTAATGAACCTAAAATATCACAAGAAGAAATGTCATCAACAGCTTTGTCTACAGTAACAGGGTTCATCTTATTTTTAGTTGCACTTTGCTTTTTAACATTTTCCGTTGTGGGCTTAAACTATCGAACTAAGTGGCTTTTTTGGGCACTAATAATATATTCAACATTGTTACTCTTCATGTTCCCTGTTGGTACAGTGTTAGGAGTAACTGTGCTGGCAGCGCTAGTTTTGAACAGAAAAAAATTTGGACTTGACGGTGACCTTACATAACAAAGCCATTAACCGGATTTGTGCAAGAGCGCCACAAATCGGTTATGGCAGGCGTTAGCTTTCTAAGAAGGTTTCGAGTTGAGAACAATATTTAGCTTTATTTTAGCCTCTTTAATTGTTGCATTTTTAGCGCCAATGGCAATTGAAAGGAAATTTACTATTATGCCTTTTGGTATATTTATTTGGACGTTAATAGTTGTTCTAATTTTGGTTCCAGTAACAGCATTTCCCATTTATAAATTTATCACTAAAAGCTGTGGTTATTCGCTAAATACAGTGCTCAAATCTTCAGTTATATCTACTTGCTTAGTTTCTTTCTTTTTTGTTTTCCCTTCAGGTTTAGATAGCTCAATCATTAATGGTAAGGTATTGGTCGAAAATGGTTCAATTACGTTAATAGGTTATGGATATAGCTTTTTACAATTATTTTTATTTTCTATAGTAGGCCTTGTTGCTGGTATTGTATTTTACGTTTCAAAAATAGAGTTAAACAAAAGCTAAAGAGTTAGGATGAGTTTCATTCTAGCTTTTACATAAATAATAAATTAAAGCAGCGGGTTAAGTGGGTTTTATAAAAATAAATCACGCAAAAAGCTGAGCTGAAATGAAAGAAAGAGTAAAAAGACACTCACACTAAATTATCCAGTAATACCCTCCAAAACATCAATTAAAACAACACCTAGTCCTCTTATTATATTCCACGTGAAGTGAAGTAACCGATTGAACCAAAATAGGAACTCAGCTATGGTTTGTTTATCAATAAAAAATTAAAAAACGAGTTAATCTACAGGCTTGTTATATTTCACGGAGGATTTAGGTTGTCATTTCCAACTTTAGAGACAAATCGCTTAAGGTTAGATCAATTATCAAAAGAAGATTCAAATAGTTTGTTTGAGTTGTTCTCGGACAATTCAGTTGTAGAATATTATGATTTAGAGGCGTTTACTGAACTGTCACAAGCCAGCCATTTAATTGAGTTTTTTAACGCTCGTTTTAAAGAAAACTCAGGTATTCGTTGGGCTATTCGCCTAAAAGAAACAGATCAACTTATAGGTACTTGCGGCTTTAATACTTGGTGTCCTAAAATGAAAAATGCTGTTATTGGATATGATTTACTACCTAAATATTGGGGTAAGGGTTTTTCCACTGAAGCAGTTCATCGAATAGTTAAAGCCGCATTTTCAGGTGACTTATCTTGCGGTAAACTTAATCGTATTCAAGGCGATACTGTTCTTGGAAACTCTGCATCTGAGTCACTCCTTTTAAAAGTTGGGTTCAAAGAGGAAGGTATAAGGCGTCAAAGTGGTTACTGGAAAAATCAGTTTCACGATCTTAAATGCTTTGGGTTAATTCAGTCCGAGTACTCTGAAATACGGCAAGTTAGGATAATAACAAACAGTTAGCATACTAAATTTCCAGTAATACCTTCCAAAACGTCAATTAAAACAACACCTAGTCCTCTTTTTATATTCCACGTGAAATGCAATAACGATTGAACCAAAATAGGAACTCAGCTATGGTTTGTTTATCAAAAAAAATAAAAAACGAGTTAATCTACAGGCTCGTTATAATTCAAATCTGATAGGTGTTTATGCGTTATATATATTTTTTCTTACTATTATTTTTAAGTGGTTGTGCTTCAGCCCCAAGAGATGCTTTAACTTTTGACCAGGTACAGCTACCTCAACCAAATGAAGAGCAAAGTGTTTTAGTATTCCATAGGTTGTTAACCCCACCAGCGGCATCAGATATGCGTGTAAGTATAAATGATAAAAAAATTGTAGCACTACCAAACAATACTTTCTCTTACATAAAATTACCTGCGGGTAATTACGATTTAAAAATTAGCTGGAGCCCACTCACAGGAGTGTGGAGTAATACAAAACAGCTAATAATTGCACCTAATCAAACTAAATATTTACAATTAAATAGCAGTGTTTATACGGCAATGGGTGTTGAACTAGGTTCGAGTAAACATGATCAGTCTAACAAAGAGGCCGCAGAGACCTTGTTAAGAGAGTGCTGTAAATATGTACAAGCTACTGAACTCTAATAGTTGCTTAAACGGACTTTTAATAGTTAGTTTTTTGTTCGTACCTAGCTTATTGTAACCAGCTATTTTACGCTGTTTAATTGAGGCGTTGAGATTGTAGAATTACTCTTTTTATGAAAACAGCCTGTTTAATGGGTAATACATTTATTACACATTGCTTTAAAATGCTTAGAGTTAATTAAAGAAACTAATTAATTGAATTTGGCTATAGAAGTTATTCTACAGCCTCGTTGTATTGCTAAAGGATTATCGTGAAATGCTCTAGGATTGTACTCTTTTCAGTAGGCTTGTATTTATTGCTAGTTGCTTTATCAACAATAGCAACAAAGATTGTTGGCTTTGATGAAATGACTCAAAGTACCTCATTAACTTTTACTTATTACGTCCTCGGATTTGTAACCTCTTTAATCGTTTATTGTTACCTAGGCTATAAGCAAACAGTGAGTCCGTATAAACAAGCCTTTTTAGTTGCGGCGGTTTATTGGTTTATTGATCTAAGTGTCGGTGCCTTACTATACATTTTATTAGAAATATCAATGGATCCTCTGATATATTTAATTTCAGCTTTGCTGCATGTTATTGCTGTTTTATTAGGTACATTACTTGGTATTCAATTACGTCGAAAATAGTTGAGCGTAAATAAACAAATCGTAAAGCAGAGCAAAAACAGCTGGTTTTTGCTTTTTCGCCCTAACCTTAGATAACAACCTTACGGCCTATTTATTCGGCATAAGTAAAAAAGGAATTTAAATTTGCTATTCGATTGGTTTAGCTCTGAAAAGCCAAATGTTTATTTGGGATCGTTAGCTGTAGCTAATAACAGCCATTTTTCTAAGGTAGAGTCGTTTTTTTATATAACGGGCGATTCACTACAAGATCATATGCACAAGAAGCTTGAAGATATTTTTTGTCTTCACAGTATTTCGTCTATTAAAGAGCCTAAAAAGTCAGATATTGGTTTAGATGTTGTTATAGTTACTTTGCATGGTGGTGATGCATTCACTATAGATTTTGATACAGCTATTATTCCGCTATTTTGGCGACCAAAAGTTAAGTTAGTATCGCGCTTGTATAATATTAAACACAATAAGACGATTAAAACGTTCAGCGTTTCTAAATCTGTTACGTGGCGCGAATTCATAGCTAAAAAATTTAGCTTAAGAGGCTTTTTTCGTTGGGGTCCTTTGTACCATAACGAAGACATGGAAATACTGTTGTATAAAGCATGCTACGAGTTATTAAATAAAATGCGAAAGGCTATTTAACCAGTAGCCAATAAGAATAATTAAAATAAGATAAAATAAAAATACATTTTGCTCTTGGTGAACATTATTACAAACAAAAGAGGAACTCAGCTATGGTTTGTTTATCAATAAAAATAAATAAAAAACGAGTTAACCTACAGGCTCATTATTTTTCGAACATCGAGGATATTTATGGAAATTGAATATATTTGGGGTGTTTTAGCGGTTATTGCAGTTTTATTTATATTAATATTTGGTAACTCAATACCTAAGCATGGCAGCGTAACTGAAGGTGATGTTATTGTTGCTTTAAAATCAGGTCATAAAGTTAGAGCAATAAAATATTATAGATCTGTTCATGGTGTAAGTTTGAAAGAAGCTAAAGATGCTATTGAAAAATTAACTTCAAAAACATAAAAACATGCCCTGAAGTGAGGGCCAAATAAAACTCAGCCATTAATTGCAAGTTTTAAAAGGGGTGAGCCTCTTCGTTTTCCACCACCTAAATACAACCCTTATCCATTTGAATACCAGCGATCTAATAATAAATTGCGCTATCCCACTTATTTTCACTTCAGCGATATCATCAAACGCGCGCAATATCCCTAATACCTAAAAAAAATAACTATGGGAGGTCCTGTAGTCAAATAACTATATTTTAGTAAACACTAGTTCATATTACGTCACGTAATATCCATACAGAACTTTAAGTTAAACATACGTTCGTGCAGCGTTCCCATTTTTATTTGACTCAATTTATTGGACATTCTTTTTATGAAATTAAAGTTATTTATCGCAATTATTTTTAGCACTTCGATGTCGTCTTACGCGACAGAAGCAGTAGATAAAACGGAGTTTTCATTCGAAGACTTAAAAGCCCTAGCAAAAGCCTCAGCCGAAAAGCCCTATACGCCAACTGCAGTACCAGCCCCTGAGCTTATCGATAAAATTACGTATGACGAACACTGGAAAATACGTTTTAAAGAAGATGAAACCTTATACCCAAGTGGAAAAAAGGCGCCCGTACAATTATTTTACCCTGGGCGATATTTTCCTGAGCCAGTAAGTATTTACATCAGAGACGATAAAAATCAGGTACAAAATGTACCTTTTAGTAATGATGTTTTTGATATGCCTGATGACAGCCCAGCTCACGATCTCCCAGAAGGGTTTGGATTTGCAGGTTTTAGAATAATGCGCCCAGATATGAAACCAGATTGGATATCTTTTTTAGGCGCGTCTTATTTTAGAACTGATGGGCCAGAGGGGCAATATGGACTGTCGGCTCGAGGTATTGCAGTTAATACGGGTATGAATCAGCCAGAAGAATTTCCGCGCTTTTCTGCATTTTGGATTGGCCCCGCAGAGAAAAAAGGTGAAAGCGTGTCTGTTTGGGCATTGCTTGAAGGGCCTTCTATCACTGGTGCTTATCGATTTGGTTTAAGTAAAGATAACAAAGAAGCCAAAGGCCATATTACCTCTGTAACGGCTAATTTGTATATGCGCGCCGATGTTGAACGCTTAGGCGTAGCACCGTTAACCAGTATGTATTGGTACTCACAAAAAGATAAAACAGAAGCTAAAGATTGGCGCCCAGAAATTCACGATAGCGATGGCCTTGCGATTCACACAGGATCGGGTCAATACGTTTGGCGCCCATTAAATAATCCTCAGTCGGTGTCAACCAATAGCTTTATTGATGAGAACCCAAAAGGGTTTGGTTTAATCCAAAGAGATCGTGACTTTAATAACTACCAAGACGACGGCGTATTTTACAATAAGCGTTCATCAGCGTGGATTAAACCTACTGGCGATTGGGGCAAAGGCGCAGTTCAGTTAATCGAAATTCCTACAAAAGATGAAACGTTCGACAATATTGTTGCCTACTGGGTGCCCGAAAAAGAGGCGCGCAAAGGCGACGAGTTTACCTTTTCTTATGATATTGAATGGCGTCCACTCGATCCAAAATCAAAAACGCTTGCAAGCGTTGTAAATACTCGCCAAGGCTTAGGCGGAATTCCCGGCCAGCCTATTCCTGAAGGCGTTAACAAGATGGTGATTGATTTTGAAGGTCCAGTATTTAAAGGCTTAGATAACAAAAGTGGTATAAAGCCGATTGTTGAAGCCAGCAACGGTGAAATATTAGAACCTATTGGAGTTTATCCGGTAGTTGGTACAAACCAATGGCGATTAGCGTTTGACTACAAACAAGCTAACAACAATCCGGTGAACATACGCGCGTATTTAGTTGATAAAAATGATGAAGCTATAACTGAAACATGGGTAAGTGATGCAAAGGTAACGATTAAATAAGACCTTAAATAAGCATTAAAGTAAAACGGGTGGCTATATTTTGATTTTCTGTCAATTATAGCCACCATAATGTCTATTAAAACGCCAATCAAAACACCATTAAAACTCCCTTTTATATCCCACGTAAAATACAGTAATCGATTGAATCAAAATATGAACTCGGCTATGGTTTGTTTATCAATAAATATAAAAAAACGAGTTAACCTGCAGCTTATTAGCTGTTTCGAGGGATTGTATGTTTTTTTTGAGTAAATTATTTTGTTGGGAGCGAGGCCGACAAAAATCAGGCTACGATAAAATGTTGATTTGTGGTGCTACGTGGCCAATTAAATTTGATACATATTTGCTTAAATTCCCACAAGGAAGTGAAATAGCACCACACACAGACAAAGTTGAATCTGGTAAACACTATCGGTTGAATATAGTGCTTAAAAAAGCAGATTTGGGTGGTGAGTTTATTTGTAGTAATCCGATATTTGAAACAAAGCGGGTTAAGCTATTCCGCCCTGATGTAAGTGAGCATCAGGTATCAAAAGTTATAAAAGGTAATAGATATTTACTCAGCATTGGGTGGATAAAAGGGAGCGCTAAATGCTAGATTTAAGACCTAATTGTGAATGTTGTGATAAGAATCTACCTGCAAAGTCCACAGAGGCTTTTATTTGTTCATTTGAATGCACATTTTGTTCTGGCTGTGCTCAAACGTTATTAAATAACGTGTGCCCAAACTGCTCAGGTAATTTGGTTCAGCGGCCAATTCGCCCTTTGGCTGCACTAAAAAATTACCCAGCATCGACTAAACGGGTATTAAAAAAAAGTGTTTGTGCGCCAAGCACATAAGAACACAAAGTATAATAATTACATTTTCTGAATATGGAGATCTGATGAGAAAATCCTTTGAATTTACCGTTAAATCAATCAAAGTTAAAATAATTAACTCTTGGTTTAGTGGTGCTAAATTATATGTGAATGGTGACTTACGAGATACTGACAAAACTTTGTTAGCTATTAGGAATAATACTTTACTATCTGCAAATTTAGGTGAGTTGGGTGTTCTAGAAATCAAGCCATTATCGGGGCTAATTACCGTTGAAATGGATGCATATTTGGTCAATGGTACAAACATTCAACATGTATATAGCTCACATAAACGCCTTAGCCTAAAAGAGCAAAGGGCAGCTCGATAAAGCTACTTTAAATAACGTATATTCCTGTGTTTTCCTGCATTTACCTGCCTTCAGTAATAACCTCCAAATGACTTTGAGGAGGTTTAAGCCCCTAAGCATACCAAGTTAATATACTTGGTTTACTCGATTACCTTAAATCACTCACACTCTTTCACATAAAGTAAAAGCGCGCTGTACATTACACTGAGTGCCTTTGTTATATCGCTGTCGATAACCGCTTCTGCTGGGTGATGGCTTATACCGCCAGGGCTGCGTATAAACAACATGCCAACGGGGCAAATTGGAGCGATTGCCATTGCATCGTGCCCTGCGCCTGAGGCAAGTGAAGGCGATGCTTGGTTATTGAGTTTACATGCGCTTGAAAACAAATGCTGAATAGTGGTGTCGCACGCTACGGCATCGGCGGCATGCGTCCATTGCCAATCAAGCGTTAAATTGCGTTTGCTTGCTATAGATTGAGCGCTGTTTTGTATGACGCTTAGTAAGTTAGCGAGATCGGTGTCGCTTTGTGCGCGTGCGTCTAGGCTTATGGTTGTTTTGCCTGCAATCACGTTTGTAGCCCCAGGGCGAGACTGTATTTGCCCTACGGTGGCTACTTCGCCATTACTCGCACTTTTTGCTAGTTTTTCAATTTCGGTTACTAATTCAGCGCAGCCTGCTAGTGAATCCTGCCTCAAGTTCATTGGCGTTGTACCCGCATGACCGCTTTGCCCTGTTAGGGTAAGCATGGCGCGTTTTGCTCCTGCGATTGCAGTTACAACCCCTAACGCCTGATTAACCGATTCGAGTACAGGACCTTGTTCAATATGAGTTTCCCAGTAACCTAGTAATTCGTTTTTGTTTAGTGCGGCCTTTGCGTAGTCGTTAGGGTTTAGGCCAAAGTCGAGCATGGCTTGGCGCATAGTTATGCCGTTTGTGTCTTCAATGTTTAGCCACTGTGGGTCAAATTCGTTAGCGAGGGCTTTTGAGCCAATTAAAGTTGTGGCAAAGCGGGTGCCTTCTTCATCGCAAAAGCCCACTACATCTAAATGAAAGGGCAGGTCGAGCTTTAACTTATGTGCAAGCGCTGCAATTTCTATCCCCAGTAGTACACCTAAAATACCATCAAACGCACCTGCGTTTGGTACGGTGTCGAGGTGCGATCCTATAATTAAACGTTTAGCATGTGGGTTTGATGATTTTAGTCGCCCCCAAAGGTTGCCCACTTCGTCTTGCCACGATTGCATGCCTGCCTCAACCATCCACGATGCAGTAACGGCGTTACACTCTTTGTGCTCTTTTGATAAGTACACGCGGTGAATACCGCCTTGCATTTGCGATAGTGCGCTGAGGGTTTTACAGCGAGATAAAGCGCGTGTTGCGTATTCATCAGCAAGTTCTTTGTCTAATAAAGGGCTGTGTTGTGGGCTTACAATCGTCATGCTAAATCCTTTTTTTATTTATAGTGAGCAAGGGCGGCAATGGCGGCTTCGCCTTTAGGACCTTTATAGCCGTTGGCATGTAAGCAGGCATCTAGGCTTGCCAATGTTTGTAATACGGCATCTTTACGGGCGTTGTAACCCATGGTGCCAATACGCCAAATTTTGCCATGCAGCGGGCCAAACGAGGTGCCAATTTCTATTCCAAAATCGGTTAGCATTTGTCCGCGTACGTGATCGGCATTAATGCCCTCGGGTATATACACACCCAGTACGTTGTTCATTTTATGTGTTAAATCACCAAATACATTTAAGCCGAGCGCTTCAATGCCTGTTAGCATGGCATCGCCATGTAACTTGTGGCGCGCTACGCATTTATCCACGCCTTCTTCAATGACTATGCGGGCGCATTCTGAGGCGCAGTACAGCATGCTGGTGGCTTCGGTATGATGGTTGAGGCGCTCCTCTCCCCAGTAATTCATGATCATGCCTAAATCAAAATAGTTAGAGCGTACAAAGGGCTCTGTGCCGTCGGTATGGTCGGCCGTGCGAATACCTGCTTCTACCTTTTTGCGTTTTTGGATCCAATCGGCGCATTTATCGCTAAGCGTTAATGGCGCAGACCCAGACGGACCGCCTAAACACTTTTGCAGACCAACAGAAAGTGCATCGAGTTTCCACTCATCGGCAGGAAGTTCGTTACCCACAATGGAGGCGGTAGCATCACAATAAAATAGTACATCGTGCTTTTGGCAAATATCGCCAATATGCTCAAGAGGTTGGTTCATGGTGGTGGATGTATCGCCTTGTACCATAGCAAGTACATGGGGTTTTACATCAACAATGGCTTTTTCGATTTGTTCTGGCGTAAACACTTCGCCCCACGGTACTTCTATTGTGTGCACCTTTGCGCTAACGCGTTCTGCTATTTCAGCAAGTAGGTGGCCAAAGCGCCCCATAATTGGCACAAGGACTTTATCGCCTGGGCGTAAAATTGAGCATAATACGGCTTCAATCCCTGCGCGCGATGTGCCATCTATTAGCATGGTCCATTCGTTTTTGGTTTTAAAAATTTCGCGGTAACGTGCCATGGTTTCGTTCATAAAACCGGTCATTACTGGGTCGTATTGGCCTATAAGCTGCGCCGACATAGCACGTAAAACACGAGGGTCGGCATTAATTGGACCTGGTCCCATTAATAAACGCTGTGGTGGGTTTAAGGTTTGAACTTGCGTGTTATTAAACATATTTTAGGCTCCCAGAGTCTGAATAAGCATGCGTATGCCGGTTATCATTAAGACAACGGCAAAGGCGCGTTTTAGTTGTTTTTGATCCAGCTTGCTACCAATTTTTACGCCAATAGGCGCAAATAAAATAGTTAGCGGAATAATAAGAAAAAAGGCAGGGAGGTTAACCAACCCCCACGTACCTAGGGGAGCATCGGTTGGCGTTGTGCCAATACTTAATAAGGTAATAACGCCAGGTAGTGCAATCAATAAACCAAAAACGGCCGCAGTACCTACTGCAACATGGGCGCGTACATTAAATGCGTTTAGCATAGGTACGCCAATAGTGCCGCCACCTATGCCAATCATTACCGACAAACCACCTACAATACTTGCCATAACCCCTTGACCAAATTTTCCTGGCAGTTGTTTTACAAGCGCGGGTGCGCCGGCTCTAAATAGCATGTTTAAACTGACTAAAATAGCAATACAGGCAAACATAAGTACCAGTGCATTACCGCGTATTGAGTGCGCTAAGTAGCTGCCTACAACGGCCATAACTAAAATAAATGGTGCCCAGTATTTTATTAGCGCAAGGTCAATATTCCCTTTGCTATGATGCGAGCGAATAGATGAAAGCGAAGTAGGTACTATGGTTGCAAGTGATGTAGCGGTGGCTATCATCATTGCCGACTCTGGGCTTACGCCAAAACCTTGCAGTAAAAAATACAGCACAGGGACGATAACAATACCGCCGCCTACACCAAAAAGTCCTGCTAAAATACCGGCAAAAATACCGGTTGCTATTAAGGCTACTATAATTGGCCATTGATTTATTATTTCTGACATTGTGTTCCTGCTGTAGTTACTGTTGCACGTCCATCTGAACGAGGATCTGTTGCAGCTTCAAGGCTTGTAGGTGTATCTAAAATAGCCCCAGCGTGCCCCATCATTTCGTTATTATTATCAACGCTTACCCAATCGTGGTCACGTTGATTTAATTCATGTTCTATATGAAAAACTAACTCTTTTTCAATTTTTAAATTTGTACTCGTATCGCCCCATGTTCGTCCAAGTAACCAACGAGGGTCGCTAATTGCTTGTTTTATAGATTTATTTCGCCACGCGTAGCCTGCAAAAACAGCGGCTTGAGTTTGTGGCTGCCCTTCACCGCCCATTGTTCCGTAAGCAAGTCGACGACCATCGCTAAACTTTGCCAGTGCTGGGTTAAGTGTATGAGCGGGCTTTTTATTTGGAGCAAGGGCGTTGGTATCTTGATTGTTTAAACTAAAGCTTAAACCACGGTTATTCCACACAAAGCCGCCTTCACTCATTAATATTCCGCTGCCAAATTCCCAGTAAATGCTTTGAATAAAGCTGACTAATTGCCCGTTTTTATCTCTGGCTGCCATCCACACAGTATCGCCAGGCTCTGCGTTAAATGGCCATTTTTTGGCTTTGGCCATATCAATATTGTTAGCAAGTTCGCTTAAGCGATTATCGGTTAGTGCGTTTTTATAATCGTCTCCTAATGCTTCAGGGTCAGCCCAAAGGGTAGGGCGATGGGTAAAGCTTTGTTTAGTTGCCTCAACAATTAAATGTGTCCAGTCGGCATCGGTTTTAGCTAAATGCTTTAACTTATTTACGGCACCAATTATTTGTAGTGAATGCACGCCCTGTGTTGGCGCGGGTAAGTTGTAGCAATCAATACCACTGAGGTTTGCATTTAGCGCAGTAACTACCTCGGCTTTAGTATTTGCAATGTCACCTGCGGTAATTGAGCTGCCTGCTTTTGCTAAGTCGGCGGCAAATGAGTTGGCAAGTGCGCCTTCATAAAATGCGTTTAAGCCATGTTTTGCTAGGTATTCAAACGTTGCTGCAAGTTTAGGGTTTTTAAAATGTTGACCTGCTTGCAAGGGCTTGCCATTGGGTATGTAGAGGCTTTTAAACGCCTCATTGGTATTGTTAGCAGTGGCTAGTTTTTCGCAGCCTGCTTGCAAGCTTTTTGTAACTGTAAAGCCCTCGCGCGCAAGCTCAATAGCGGGTGCTAAAATTTGTGACAGTGGTAGTGCTGCGTGCTCATCTAGTTCAAGCGCCTTTTGCCAACCGCGAATTGTACCCGCTTGAGTCAGTGCGCTTAACCCGCCGCGCTCTGGTATTTGCGCGAGCGAGTTATAGGGCGTTGTATTAGTTGCTGCACGGCCGCAGGCGTCAATAGCGGTAGGCGTTTTTTGGTTTGGGTTATCGATAAGCCAAAAGCTGTCGCCACCAATTGAGTTCATATGTGGATATACAACGCTAATAGCAGCGGCAGCCGCTACCATAGCCTCGGTAGCTGTACCGCCTTGTTTTAGTATATTTATACCCGCCTCAGTGGCCGAAAAATGAGACGCGGTAAATGCAATGTTGTGTGTGGTCATGCCGGTGTGTCCTGTTTAAAGTGTGCAGCTAGGTGCTTAACGCAAGCAAGTAGGCTTTTATCGTTACCGTGGCTCATCATTAATGAAAAACCATACGGATGATCATTTGCTAAATCAGCCAGCGGTAAATGCACTTGCGCTGAGCCACTAAGCCCTGCAATTGCCGAAAGCGTAATAATTTGCATACGTAAGGCGCTTGTGTCGGCGCCTAATTTAGGTGCGGTTGTGGGGGTGGTTGGCAAAAATAAACAGCTGTTTGTATTTAGGTTTTTAGCTATTAGTGTTTGCCATTGGGTTTGTACTTTTAGTGCTTCTTGTTCTTCTTGAACAGTTAGGGCAAGCGCCATATTAAAACGTGCCGCAATTGCTGGAGCAAACTGGGGAAGTTGCCCCGGCAATTGAAGCCAGTCTTTATGCGTTTTTGCGATTGCTCGCCCTTGCAGTACTCTAAAACTATCAGCAAGTTCATTTAATAAGCTGCTGTTAGGTAGTTCAAATTCTTTATGGTGCTTAAAATTAGGCTTGGTTTTTTCAAGCAATTGTTTAAGTGGGGCTTGTAAAACAGGGTCAACGAGTTCAAATAACGGCTCGCAAATAACTAAGGTATCAACGTTATTAATAGCTTGATTTGGTAGCAGTACATTACCTACATCGCTTAATAGCTCGGCGCTTTGGGTAAGCCAACCTATGGTATCAAAAGGCGGAGCCAACGGTATTAGGCCGTCTTTTTCAATCACGTTATGGCTTGGCCTTATGCCATATAAACCACAATAGCTGGCGGGTATTCTAATTGAGCCGCCGGTGTCGGTGCCTAAGCCAATATCAGCTAAGTTAGCAGCAACTGCAGCAGCAGACCCCATACTCGAACCACCGCAAGCATGCCCTTTTAATTTAGGATTTTGCGCAGCGCCATAATGTATATTATTACCCTCTAAGCTATAAGCCAGCTCGTCAGTATGGGTAAAGCCTATAAAGTTACAACCAGCGGTCATGAGCTTATTAACCGAGCTTGCCGTATTTTGAGCCGGTTTAGCTGTTTTAAACCAGTGTGGGTTGCCTGCGCTGTTACGCTCTCCCTTTACTGCAAATACATCTTTTACAGCTAAGCGATTGTTTGCAAGCACTCCAGAGTGGTTTGTTTGCCACAGGGTAGGACCGTGATTGCAAAATATACCTTTGTTGTTTTTTTTATCACTCATTTGCAGCTCATTATTATAAAACTGACCAAGTACTTACTTATTAAGTTAAGAGTGATTAAAAAGCGGGCTGGCTATTATTATTATGAATACCAATTTTATTAAAAACATGATCATTTTATCGGATTAAATAGCGCACTCACTGCGTCATTTTCTTCGCGTTATAATAGATCACTAATTTAATGCAATTGCTAAGGCTCCGCT
Organism: Pseudoalteromonas sp. SG43-4; assembly: GCF_014164325.1. Taxonomy (NCBI): domain Bacteria; kingdom Pseudomonadati; phylum Pseudomonadota; class Gammaproteobacteria; order Alteromonadales; family Pseudoalteromonadaceae; genus Pseudoalteromonas; species Pseudoalteromonas sp. SG43-4. The sequence continues at coordinate 123,208 of NZ_JACJFB010000012.1, forward strand.
TTTTAATCGGTAGTTTTGATTTTATAGTACTTAGACTAAGCAAGAGGAATGCCATAAATTAAAATCCTGTCCAACTGGTCAGGTTTTGTTGGGTTGTATGAGATTTGCAAATGTGGGCTGTAGAAATAGTGAGATTAAAATGAGCTAAAACAAACCAACTTGGTGCGTAGGTGCACCAAGTTGGTCTCTATTTATATGGTTTTGAGTGCTAAATAAGGGGCGTTTTACTGATGATTAAACCATTAATATCGGCGTAAACCCAATCGTTAGGTTCTATGGTGGTGCTAAGCATGGTAATAGCTTGGTTTTTATCACCAAAGCCGCGCTTTAAGGTACTACGCGGTGTAGAGCCAAGCGCCATTACAGGTAAGTTCATCGTGGCAAGTATTTCTATATCTCGGCAACAGCCATTTATTATTACGCCTTCCCAGCCATTATTTAGGGCACGCTCAGCCATAATATCGCCTATAAACGCAAAGCGTTTGCTCGCAAACCCGTTTATAACCAATACTTTACCTTCACCATTTTCATGCAATATATCGGCGGCAAAAGAGTTGTCTTCTGGGCAGGTAACGGTAACTACTTTGCCATAAAACGTGGTTTTTTTACCAAAGTGATAAAGGCCGCTGTCTGTTACTTGCACGTTATCGCGATGATCGTCAAATAAATCGGGTGTAGTAAAGGATGTCATGGGTTAAGTCTCACTTTGCTCAGGTATTTTAAGACCAATACCTTTTAAAATTATGTGGGCAATTGATTGCGTAATTTGTGCCACATCGGTTTCGTCGTACTCTAATTTGTTCATTACGAGTAAAACCTCAGCCTGAAAGTCGGCGTAATATTGCGTGGTAGACCAAATAGTAAAGAGCAAATGGTAGGGATCAACCTTATCCATTTTATCAGCGTCCATCCATGCTTGAAGTACATCAACCTTTTGTTTAACCCAAGGGCGGGTATTGGTTCTAAAGTAGTTTTGTAAATAGGGTGCACCGCGCAGTATTTCACTGGCAAATAAGCGAGATTGCATTGGCTGATTTACGGCCAGTATTACTTTGCTTTTAATATAGTTATAAAGCACGGTAGCTGGATCGTCGTTAATTGTGACGTTATCGAGCCCTAAGTTCCAATTAGCTATTATGCGGTCAATCACAGACTCGTACAGACCATCCTTACTTTTAAAGTAATACAAAATATTAGCTTTTGGCACCTGCGCTTCTTTAGCAACCATGCTCATACTTGCTCCGTCGTAACCTAATTGCGAAAACAATTGCTCGGCGGCATCTAAAATTAGTTTTTGGTTTTTCTCGCGTGTGACTTCTTTTTTATTTGGCTTTATTTGTGTGGTCATTATAAAGTTTGCGTGTTTAACGTATTGATTGATTGTAGCTTTACTGACCAAAAGGTCAATTACTAAAAAGGGTGAATGCTAAAAACAAATGAGAGGTTTAAGCTATTAACTTTAGGGTCTGTTGATCTTTGCGGATTAAAATTTGTTCAAACTAGGGGCTATTTAATCGCGGCGCGAGATTTGTAACCTAGTGGGCTAAGTAAAAACCGAGCAAAGCTTCCGCGTCCTGCTCACGCCCCTTACCTACATCCATGTAGGCAACAAAGAGTAAGTAGCCCCTAGGAAGAACCCTTTGGGCAGCGCCTGTTTGGCATTAATGCTACGTTATCGCCCATTACTGGGGAATAACCACACTATATAGGCTCTGCCTTGCCTAAATACCAAACAGACTGCTGCAAATTCAACCTTGAAAGAACAACAGACCCTTATTGTTTAATTAAATAATTACTGTTAGTTTAGTTTCAAATTTACGAGTAGTACTTTTGGATTGGCAAATGGATTTTATAAGCAAAAATAAATACACGCTTTATGGAGTCGCGGCCATATTACTGTGGAGTTGCTTAGTTGCATTACTACGAGATATTTCTGAGTTGTTTAGCCCCATTGGTGGTGCGGCGGCTATGTATTCTGTCAGTGCGATATTTTTAATTTTGGTTATGGGAGTGCCCAAGTTTAGTGGTTTTTCGAAACGTTACTTGGTAATAGGTACTTTATTATTTGTAGCGTACGAAATTTGCTTGGCGCTTTCTATTGGTATGGCAAACAGCCGTCATCAGGCAATGGAAATGGCGGTTATTAATTATTTATGGCCCACGCTGACTATATTGCTCTCTATTATTATTGGTCGTAAAAAAGTAAGTTACTGGGTTTACCCAAGCATGATCATTGCTTTTTTAGGCGTTGCTTGGTGTATTACGGGCGATCAAAAAATGTCACTCGATACGCTTGTTACTAACTTTGCTGATAATCCTGCTACTTATTTAATGGCATTAGCTGCAGCGTTTATATGGGCTATTTATTGCGTAGTTACGCAAAAGCTGAGTAATGGTAAAAATGCTATTACGTTATTTTTTACTGTCACGGCAATGAGTTTGTGGGCGCAATATGGTTTTAGTAATGAAGCACCATTAACGTTTTCACTGGGCTCAAGCATAACGTTGCTATTAGCTGGTGTAGTAGTGGGGAGCGGTTATGCACTGTGGAATCAAGCTATTATTGGCGGTAACTTAATGCTTTTGGGAACACTTTCGTACTTTACACCGGTGTTTTCTACTATTATTTCGGCGTTGTATTTATCTATTACGCTGAGTGCTTCGTTTTGGCAGGGGGTTGTACTGGTAACAGTGGGCTCGCTAATTTGCTACTTTGTAACGCGAGAAAAGCCTAAACAACCTCAAATAGCGTCTGCAACATAAGGCTAATTTTATTAAAAATAAGCCCTATTATTTTAGGGCTTTTTGTTGCGTGCAGATTATTTTGCATTATTTACCTGCGCTAGTAACTCTATAACTTTTTGTTGACCAAGTGTTTGTGCAAATTGCTCTGCTGTTTGACCGGCTTTGTTTTGATGCGCGTTGTCGCAATCAAGTGATACGAGTGTTTTAGCTATACTAAATTCACCTCTAAAAATAGCGGCCATTAGCGCTGTGTTGCCACGGTTATCTTCTAGACAGGCATTAGCGCCTAAGTGTAAAAGTGTGTTAACCGTGTTTTTATTACCATGGTAAGTAGCAATCATTAACGCGGTGTAGCCTTTATTGTTGTAGCTGTCGATAGGAATACCGGCATCTACAAATTGCTCTATTACAGCTGTGTCGTTTGTGCGTGCTGCGGCAAAGTAATAAGCAAATAAGCTATCGTATTGAGTTTTTGCAGAATGTTGGGTTTCAGATTGCGTACTGGGTGTTTGTGTATCTGATGTATTTTGAGCGTAAACGCTACTGGTAAAGCTCAGAAATAGAGCGACTATAATTAATAAATTACGCATAACAATTGTCTCTTATAAAAGAGGAAGGGTTTATTCCTTCCTCATGATTGTGGTTTAAATAGCTATTTAGTTGGGACTAATTGCTTTTAACTAGTTGCTTATAAGTTAGCGGCTAGTTGTTTAACCATTTTAAGGTCGCCGTTTACAGCTTTAGTTAAGCGTGTACCGTACTCACTATCAGCTTTGTAAAAGTGGCTAAGCATTTTGTGTTTAACACTGCTGTTTTGCACTTTGCCTAAATCGCCTGCTAGGTTATTAATTAGGTTTGTACGTTCTTGCTTGCTAAAACCACGGTATATAACACCTGCTTGCGCGAAGTTTTGCTGCTTTTTAATCGCAGCTTGTTGTACAAAGCCTTTTAGCTCTGTGTTACTTCTACGTGCAATTGGGTTTTCAGCTACGTTTTCTTGGCTTGGCTGGTAGTTCACATTGCTTGTAGTGTTACCAATATTCATTGCGCCGTCTTGGTTGTAGTTAACCACTTCAACTTTTGCACGGTTAATTGGCAGTTGCTGGTGGTTAGCACCTAGGCGGTACATTTGTGTATCAGCGTAAGAAAACATACGACCTTGTAATAGTCTGTCTTCTGATGGCTCAATACCTGGAATAATGTTTGCCGGTGCCATTGCTACTTGTTCCGTAGATTGGAAGAAGTTAGTTGGCATACGGTTTAGGGTCATTGTTCCTACTTTAGTTTCTTTAATGTCTAACCACATTTTTGTTGCATCTAACGGGTTGTAATCAAAGTCATCAAGCTGCGATGGATCAAGCGTTTTAATGTACAGATCCCATTTAGGGAAATTGCCTTTGCCAATTTCGCTGTAAAGGTCGCGTGTTAAGTGTTGGAAGTCTTGGCTTTGCACTTTAGCTACTTCTTTTGCGTCAAGGTTATCAATACCTTGTTGGCTTACCCAATGAAACTTAACGTATTTAACATCGCCCGATTTGTTAATCATTTTGTATGCATGTACACCCCAACCGTCCATTTTACGAAGACTTGCTGGTGTACCGTAGTCGCTGTAAACCCACGTTAGCATTTGTGTAGAACCTGGTTCGTGCGAGAAAAAGTCAAATACGCGGTTAGGATCTTGAATATTATCAACCGGAGATGGTTTTAAAGAGTGAACCATGTCTGGAAATTTAATCGCATCGCGAATAAAGAACACCGGTAAGTTGTTACCTACTAAATCCCAGTTACCTTGGTCTGTGTAAAACTTAGTTGCAAAGCCACGTGGGTCACGCAGTGTTTCTGGGCTGCCTTTTGAGTGAATTACCGATGAAAAACGAACAAATACGTCTGTTTCTTTACCAGCTTGTGCAAACGGTGCTGCAATTGTTAAATCGTCTAGCTCTTTTGATGCTACAAACACACCGTGTGCGCCGGTACCACGAGCATGCACAACACGCTCAGGAATACGCTCACGTGCAAAGCGTTGCAGTTTTTGAATTAGTTGCACGTCTTCTAGTAATACACTGCCACGTTCGCCAGCAGTAATTGAATTTTGGTTGTCGCCAACAGCTGCGCCGTTATCTTTAGTAAGAGTTGTTGCTGCGCTTGCCGGTAATGCCATTGCAAGTGCCAGTGCAGTTAGTGTTAATTTTGTTTTGTTTATTTGAGTATTCATTGTCGACCTCATCTATTTAAAAGTGCCGGCAGTGGTGCAGGCTGTTAATCTGTTAACGATAGTATTAATTTTATTAACTTCGGTAAAACTGATTAATTAGATTGATGTGATTTGTAAAACAGATGGTATGAATTTGCAGATACACTTTTTACATTAATGTAATTTTTTTACTACGACCTTAGTCGCAATATGCTTTTATAAAATTTATTAAATACAAAGGTTTTTAGTTTTATCTGGCGGTATTTTCACCAAGCTGGTGCGTTTTATACTTACAGTGTGTTGACATATTCGCACAATAAAGGGAATATGCTCAACCAGTGAGCTTATGCTCACTGCTGGGTTGCACTAAAAAGTTGCACAATATTAATCGCGCTTAACTCGTTATACTTAAATTAGCTAAACCAAACAGTGTTAATAAGGTGACAAGATGAATACTAATATTGAGCTAGTGATATTTGATTGTGATGGCGTTGTTATTGATAGCGAAATTTTAAGCGCACAAGTACTCATTAATATGCTTGTTGAAAAAGGCGTTGAGATTGACCGCGCTTATGTACAGCAACACTTTTTAGGCTGCAACTTTAAAACAGTAAGCCAAAAAATAGCGGATGCATTTAATGTCACTCTTCCTGAAAGCTTTGAAGGTGACTACCGCGAGGCACTATTAAACGAATTTGAAACCGGACTAACCACGACTGATGGTATAGAAGACGTACTTAACAATTTAGCTGTGCCTATTTGTATAGCTACTAGCAGCAGCCCAGCACGCACCGCAAAAGCGTTGAGCGTAGTGAGTTTAAGTAAGTACTTTAGCGATACGGTTTTTACCAGCAGCGAAGTTAAGCGTGGTAAACCGGCGCCTGATTTATTTTTACATGCAGCTAAGCGAATGGGTGTAAAGCCAGAGCATTGCTTAGTAATTGAAGACAGTAAAGCCGGCGTAAATGCAGGAATTGACGCCAATATGCAAGTACTGCATTACAGCGGTGGGCAACATATGCAAGGCTCTGTTAATCATGTACACAGTGCTTACCCAAATGTTGATCATTTAACGCATTGGCAAGATTTTTTTAGTGCATACCCTGCACTTAAAAAGCAGTAAACACGCAGCTTTTTAAATAAACAAAGTTTTAAACGCGATTTGCTCGCCTTACACACTGACAGGCAAGCAAACGCAAAATATAAATGTAGATGGTTTTGCTTTACTAAAAATAAAACAAAACATGGCAAAAGATCATGCGTTTATAAGCCAAATTATAAAAGGCAAAGTATTTAGGTACTATACCAATCTGCTTGAATATGGGGTTTATTTAACGATAAGAAAATTGCACTGTAACTAGGCAAAAATTTTTATATCTAGTTGTTCTAAATATAAAATTTTTAACGACGTTATGGGGTAATTTAACTCGTTAAATTATTCAAATAGTTATGCAGATTGGTATCAAATGCTTTGCTGTTAACAATAGGAAATACCATGGCAACGAGTCCACACACACAAACATTTAAAGATGTAAACGAAGAGCAACTTCCTGTTGCTAATAATAAGCTTCACGGCTGGAAGCATTTTGCAGGGCTATACGCCGGCGAACATGTTGCGGCTACTGAATTTGTTATTGGTGCAACGTTTGTTGCATTAGGCGCTTCAACCATCGACATTCTACTGGGTTTATTAATAGGTAACCTGTTAGCAATGTGTTCTTGGTGGCTGATTACTGCACCCATTGCAGTAGAAACCCGCTTAAGTTTATATAACTACTTAAACAAAATTGCTGGTAACTCAATGACCAAGCTCTATAACTGGGCTAACGTGGTTATTTTTAGTGTTATATCGGCCGCGATGATCACGGTATCCTCCACCGCCGTGCGGTTTTTGTTTGATATACCTGCGCAACTTGATTGGTATCCAAATAGCTTTTGGTTTGTAGCCATTGTTTTAGCTGTTGGCTCCATTGTTGTATTTGTTGCGATGTATGGCTTTTCTACGGTTGCTGACTTTTCAAAGCTGTGTGCGCCGTGGCTATTTGTCATATTTATTGCAGGCTCGTTTGCGTTATTCCCTGAGCTTTCAAATCACGTATTAGGTTCTACCTCTTTAACTAGCTTTAGCGACTTTATGACCATAGGCGACTCCTCCATATGGACGGGCACCAATGCCGATGGTGAAAAGGGCATTGGCCTATTAGAAGTGATTGGCTTTGCATGGGCTGCTAACTCAATAACTCACTTTGGTTTAATCGACATGGCTATTTTTAGATTTGCTAAACGCAAAAGCTATGGTTTGTTTTCTGGTGTGGGCATGTTTTTTGGTCATTACTTAGCGTGGATCTCTGCCGGTATTATGGGCGCAGGTGTTGCGGTATTACTTAAAACAACTATTTCATCACTTGATCCGGGCGATGTTGCATACCATGCATTAGGTTGGACTGGCTTTGTTATTGTAATTATTGCCGGTTGGACTACAGCTAACGCAAACCTTTACCGTGCAGGCCTTGCAGCTCAATCTATATTTGTTAATCAATCACGTGAACGCACCACCGCTATTGTAGGTGTTGTAACCGTAATTATTGCATGTTTCCCGTTTGTATTTTCTCAAATGCTTCCGCTACTTACTTACGCAGGCTTATTAGTTGTACCAGTAGGCGGCATTGTGTTTGCTGAGCATGTGTTATTTCCTAAAATTGGCCTAACACGTTACTGGGCTAAATATAAAAATATTACCCGCAGCGTACCGGCTATAGCATCTTGGGCGTTAGCACTTGTGTTTGGCTTTGGCTTAAACGCAATTGATGTAATGTCGTTTTACTACTTATTTATTCCTACATGGATTTTCACCATTGCTGTTTACACGCTTTTAGCTAAAAAATACGGCGCTGGTGACGATTACACACAAGAGATTGCAGCAGAAAAGCAAGAGCAACGTGATATTAAAGAATATCAAGCAGCTGAGGCTAAAGACATTCCAAAGCCAGTAATTGACAGCTCTGTATTTACCAAAGTACTTAACGCGGTTTCTACTGTTTCGTTGGTTATTATTTTTATATTTGCCAGCCAAGTGATGTTTTTCAGTGAAACTATGAGTATGTACAGCGCTAATAAATCGCAATTCGAAATAGCCTGTTTTATTTGTACTGTTATTTATTTTGTTACTGCGTACTGGTCGTTAAAACGCCATAAAGTACTCAATACAGCATCGTAATTATTTATCGTAATACAGTATCGTAATTTATATTTTATCTTTGTTTAGTAAGGTCACACCATGACACAATACCAACACACTGACGCTCTAGTTACAGGGCTAAACCAACAGAGCTTGGCCCAATTACCAAGCCATGTTGATACACCAACCTACGACCGTAGCGCAGTTAAAGCCGGTATTGTACATATTGGTGTGGGCGGTTTTCATCGAGCTCACCAAGCAGTGTATGTTAACGAGCTTTTAAAAACTCCGGGCTCTGAGCAATGGGGTATATGTGGTGTTGGCCTTTTAGAGGGTAACCGTGGTCTGCGTGATATTTTAAAGCAGCAAGATTACCTTTACACGCTTACTGTTAGACACCCAGACGGTACAATAGATAACAAAGTAATTGGCTCAATGATCGACTTTTTGTTTGCTCCAGAGGACAAACAAGCGGTAATTAATAAGTTAGCGCACAGCGATACTAAAATTGTGTCGCTTACTATTACCGAAGGCGGCTACAACTTTAACCCTGCAACGGGCGAGTTTGATTACAGCAATCCAGATATTATTAACGACATTAATAACCCGAACGACCCAATTACAGCGTTTGGTTACATTACGGCTGCGTTAAAACTTCGTAAAGAGCAAGGCCAAGGTGCGTTTACAGTACAGTCGTGCGATAACATTCAGCACAACGGTAACGTAACACGCAAAATGCTTTTAGCCTTTGCTACAGAGCAAGACAAAGACCTAAGTGAGTGGATTGAGCAAAACGTATCGTTTCCAAATGCGATGGTTGACCGTATTACACCGGTATCTAAAAAGAGTGATATTGATTACGTGGTTGATGCATATGGTGTTAGTGACGAGTGGCCAATTACCTGTGAGTCATTTACACAATGGGTAATAGAGGACACATTTAGTGACTCTCGTCCAAATTGGGATGTTGTTGGTGCACAGTTTGTTACTGATGTAACGCCTTATGAAACCATGAAAATACGTTTACTTAATGCAGGGCATTCTGTGCTTGGTTTATTAGGTTCAATCCATGGCTATGGCACTATTGACGAAACGGTATCTGATGAATTATTTGCCACATACCTGCGTGCTTTTATGGATAAAGAAGTAACGCCAAATCTTGAACCACTTGAAGGCATTGACCTTGAAAGCTACAAAGATACGTTAATAGAGCGTTTTGCTAATCCTAATATTAAAGACAGCCTAGCGCGTATCTGTAGTGAAAGCTCAGCTAAACTGCCTAAGTTTTTAATTGCCACAATTAACGAAAACCTAGTACAAGGTCGAGATGTATCACTGGCAACGCTTGTTATTGCAACTTGGTGTTTATACAGCGATAAGGGTTTAAGTGAAAACGGCGAAAAGCTTGAAATTCAAGATGCGATGCACAAAGAGCTTAATTCTTACGCGCAAGAGACTCAAACTAGCCCGATTGCATTTTTAAAGTTAACGAGCTTGTTTGGTAAGCTTGAGCATAACGAAACGTTTACTGCTGAATATAAAAAGTCGATTACTGCGTTGTATGCACCTAATAGTAAAATTAAAGCCATTATGCAGGCTGTACTTGATCAAAAGAGTAACTAATTATGAGCATTTTAATTAATCATAAATCAGGCGAAAACGTAAGTGTTAGCTGCTTTGGCGAAGTGCTGTGGGATTGTTTTGATTCAGGTAAACGCTTAGGTGGCGCGCCACTTAATATGTGTGTGCGTATTAACTCACTAGGCATTAAAGCCGACATGATCAGCGCTGTTGGTAACGACGAGTTAGGCGCTGAGCTACTAGGCGAAATTACTAGCAAAGGAGTAAGCTGCGAATACATTGCTATTAATAGTGACAAAAAAACTAGCACGGTTGAGGTAACGCTCGACAGTGGTGGCTCTGCAAGTTATGAAATAGTGGCAGACTCTGCGTGGGATAATATAGCGCTTACCGATGAGTTACTTAGTAAAGTTAAAAGTAGCGATGTATTTGTATTTGGCAGCCTAATTGGGCGAAGCGAAGCGTCTTTAGCAACATTAAATCAACTAGTTGATGTAGCAAACTTTAAAGTATTTGACGTAAATCTACGTGCACCGCATTACAAGCTAGAAATACTTGTAGATTTAATGAATAAAGCAGACTTTATTAAGTTAAACGATGAAGAGCTATACGAAATTGCAAAAGCGATGGGTTGTAAGTTTCATTCGCTTGAACAAAATTTAGCGTTTATAGCACAGCAAACAAATACCGATTACTTATGTGTAACCAAAGGTAGCCACGGTGCTTTATTAACAATCAAAGGCGAGAATTTTTATAATTCAGGTTATTTAATTAGCGTAATTGACACTGTTGGCGCAGGGGATTCGTTTTTAGGTTCGTTAATTTATCAGCTTTGTAGCAACGACGACGCGCAATATGCCGTTGACTTTGCATGTGCCGTTGGAGCAATGGTCGCCGAAAGTTCTGGTGCAACACCTACTTTAACGCATCAACAAATTAGTGAGTTTATGAACCCACTTTAAAAAAACATTGTGTGTGAAAGCGGTTATACGTAAAAGTTTAACCGCTTTTTTTGTGCCTAAAATAAGACATAGGCGATAAGTGAGTGTTAAGTGCGCAGGTTGCGTAAATAGTGGCTTATATCGATTATTGTATTAGCTAAACGTCTTATTGTTTGAGGGTTAAAGCTTTGTTATCGTTCGTCGATTATTCACGGATTGAAAAGGCGGGGCGACACACAATGCGCTCTATAACTAAAATACAAAAAGAGAAACGTGCTTTATGATCATCTTTTTTATCTGCCTCACTATTTTAATACTGGGCTATAAGTTTTACAGCCCATTTGTTGAAAAACAAGCCGGTTTGGATTCAACTGCTGACACACCACAAAAACGCTTTAGCGAAGGTGTTGATTACGTAGCTATTCACCCTGTACGAGCATTTTTAATTCAGTTTTTAAACATTGCTGGCGTAGGTCCAATATTTGGCCCAATTTTAGGTGCTTTATACGGACCCGTTGCACTAGTATGGATTGTACTTGGTAATGTTTTAGGTGGAGCTGTACACGACTTCTTCTCAGGTGTAATGAGTATAAAAGAAGACGGTAAAAGCCTACCAGAAATCGCAGGCCATTATTACAACGTCGTATTTAAAGGCTTTATGCTTGTATTTACTGCCATGCTACTGTTTTTTGTAGGTGTAGTATTTATTATGAGCCCTGCAGGTTTGCTAAGTAACCTTGATTTTTTTGAAGGTACAATACTGGCAAACAACACCTTTTGGGTACTTGCTATTTTAGCGTATTACTTTTTAGCTACCTTGCTACCAATTGATAAAATTATCACTAAGTTTTACCCAATTTTTGGTGCGCTAATGATTGTAATGACAGTGGCAATTGCTATTTCATTACTTATTAATGCGCCGCACTTACCTGTACCAAGTGACTTTTTAGCTTACTTTGAAGCTGATCACGCACATGACTTTTTAGAGCCAAACCCAGATGGATTACCAACATGGCCACTGTTATTTATAACAATTACCTGTGGTGCTATTAGTGGTTTTCACTCTACTCAAGCGCCTATTATTGCGCGCTGTTTAACTAACGAAAAATACGTACGTCCAGTTTATTACGGCGCTATGATGTGTGAAGGTATTGTAGGTTGTGTATGGGCACTTGCTGGTATTGCAGCGTTCCCAGATGGTTACGCAGGCTTAAAAGCATTGCTTGACCAAGGTGGTCCAGGCTTAGTTGTTAACCATGTAGCTAACAGTTACTTAGGCGTATTTGGCGGTATAATGGCAATTATTGCAGTAGCCGTATTCCCAATTACTTCTGGTGATACAGCGTTCCGCTCATTACGTTTAACTGTTGTTGATGCGTTTAATATTCCACAAAGTTTACGTAATCGCTTATTAGTGGCGGTGCCTATACTTGCTATAGCGTACTTTATGACTAAGCTCGATTTCTCATTAATTTGGCGCTACTTTGCATTTTCAAACATGCTGCTTTCTACAAGCGTATTATGGCTTGCTACTAAGTACTTGTTTGACCGTGGTACATTCCATTGGATTGCCAGTGTTCCTGCTGTTATAGCAACAGCGGTAACGGTTTCTTATATTGGCACTGCAGCAATTGGTCTTAACTTATCAAGCGATTTAGGTAAACCTATTGGCGCTGTAGTAACAGTGATTGGCTTAATTGTTTTAGCAATTGTGCACTCTAAGCATAAAGTTAAACCAACAGCGGTTTAATAATCACATAAGTTATTTCAAGCATTAAAAAAGCGAGCTATTGATAATCAATAGCTCGCTTTTTTTGTGTACTAAATTTAGGTATTACTGAGTTGCAAGTTCAAAGTAACTATTATCGTCGAGCGTTTTGCTTATCATCATAGCGCCCTCAAGCAGGCTCACTGTTTGAATAGCTGCTTGAGCGGGGTTAGGCTCACCATTAGTTAAGTGTGCAACGCTAAGCCATGTTAGGTTTTGATTAAAAAAGCGTTTTACTTCAAGGCGTACTTTATCTGGAAGGCTATCGCTTTCGGCTCCTAGTAACCCACATAAACACATTTTTTTATCGGTTACTAATGCACGTCTAAAAAGCTGAGTGTACACATCAATAGGATTTTTACCGCTTGCTTTAAGCTCGCTTGGCTCGCCTAACGCAGATAAAAAAGAATTAGTATATTGATGAGCAAGCTCAGCACCTAAATCGGCCTTAGTCGCAAAGTGATAGTGCACACTGGCGCTTTTAATGCCGACTTCGCAGGCGAGCTCTCTAAAACTAAAATTACTGTATCCGCCAAGGCGCACCTTGTTTTCAGCTGCTTTTAATAAAGCTTCTTTTTTACTCATTTTTAATATTTCCTATCTGCAGTAACACCAGTTTTATTAAAAACATGATCATTGTATCGCATTAAATAACACACTAACTGCGTTAAAAATTATTCATACAGAATAACTAGATGTCATGATTTTCGCCTCGTTATTGCGCTATTTTCCTAGCGCAATAATAGATCACTTATTTAATGCAATTGGTACAGCAAAATTATCGACCAGTAGGTAGTTATTTACAAGTGTTTTTACTTTTAAGCAACTCCATAATTTTATTATGAATTAAGTTAAATCCCATAAATCAGAAAAATTTAAACGTTGACTTAAATTTAGTTTAATATTATAAATTACCTATCGATAGGTAGTCTCCGCCGTTGGCTCACTTTTAAACAATAAAGATAGAGATTGCTATGAAAATTTATGATGTAGAAAACTTTCCAAATCCACTTCGTGTTCGTATCGCTTTAGCTGAAAAAAATGCCACTTCAAATGTTGAGTTTGTACCTGTTGATTTATTAAATGGAGAACACAGAACAAAAGCCTTTTTAGCTAAAAATCCATTAGCAGGTGTACCCGTATTAGAGCTAGATGACGGCACGTTTATATCAGAAAGTACCGCTATTACTGAGTATATTGATACCGCATTTGAAGGCCCATCTTTAATGGGTGAAACCGCAAAAGAGCGTGCAGTAATTAACATGATGCAAAAGCGCGCAGAATCTATGGTGCTTGACGCTGTGGCAACTTACTTTCATCATGCAACTGATGGCTTAGGTCCTGAGCTTGAAACATATCAAAATGTGGCTTGGGGTGAAAAACAAGGCGAAAAAGCGCGCCAAGGGTTTAGCTATTTTAATGATGTACTAGCGCAATCGGCGTTTGTTGGCGGCGAGCAGTTTAGTATTGCTGATATTACATTGTATGCTGGGATGGTATTTGCTGGATTTGCACAAATAGCAATCCCGAATGAGTTAACCCATTTAGTTGCATGGCAAGAAAAAGTAGCAAAACGCCCAAGTGTTGCGGCTTAATTAGGTTGTTAGTTTAAAATTTAAGTGGAGTTACGGTTAGGAGCCAAATATGAAAATTGCTGCCGATTTTAGTAAACGAGTTGTGGTACATAGCGAATCACTTCCGTGGGTTGCATCGCCAATGGCGGGCGTTGATAGGCGAGCGCTCGATAGAGTGGGCGACGAAGTTGCTCGCGCAACGACCATTGTTCGTTATGCACCTGGGAGTGAATTTTCGCCGCATGTACATACAGGCGGTGAAGAGTTTGTTGTGCTTGAAGGGGTATTTCAAGATGAACATGGTGACTTTGCGGCAGGTTCTTATATCCGTAACCCACCGCAATCAAAGCACAAACCGGGGTCTGAAAATGGCTGCGTTATATTTGTAAAGTTATGGCAGTTTCAGCCAGATGATCGAACCCACGTGCGTTTACAAACGGACTTGATGCAAAGTACGGCGCACCCTAGTTTTAAAAATGTAGCCGTAACCCCTTTATACAAAGACGATTTTGAAGACGTAAGCTTGTTGGACTTTAAGCCCAACGCCTGCATGGTTATAAGCGCAAAAGGCGGAGCTGAGCTGCTAGTACTTGAAGGCTCATTTGATGAGCAAGCCGATACCCTTGTAAAAAACAGTTGGTTAAGAGTGCCTATTAATAGCTCTGTTAACGTTAAAGCGGGAAGTAATGGTGCAAAAGTATGGCTTAAAACGGGCCATTTAACTGATGTAGAAAACCAGATATCTCGCGTACAAAATGCGTAATTGAGTCGTTTATTTGAGACTATTTAATGATCTAGCTTAGAACTATTTATTGATTTAGTTCAGGACTATTTATTGATTTAGTTCAGGACTAATTAATTTTAGAAGGTGTACTTTTACCACTCAGCCTATTTAAGGAGAGCAGTAATGGTACACACAACACATGGTTTATCGATTGGTCTTGAACGTGCAGGAAGAGAGTTTTTTTTAAAACTTAAAGCCGTTGGTACGCTTACTCACGACGACTACAAAATAATTACCCCAATGATAAATTCAGCTCTTGGCGAAGTTAAGCACCCAGTTGTAAACGCCTTAATAGATGGTAGCGAGCTTGAAGGTTGGGAATTACGCGCAGCGTGGGACGACCTCAAGTTAGGTGTTAAGCACTCTAAAGAATTTAAAAAAGTAGCTATTTACGGTAATAAAGAGTGGCAAGCTCGAATGGCCAAAATAGGTAACTGGTTCATATCGGGTGAGGTTCAATACTTTGAAAATGCTACCGCAGCCATAGATTGGCTAGACGAATAATAAATCCCTTCTTTCAAAAAATAGCGCTTACAAAGCGCTATTTCAACTCTTAAATAAAGGACTTATAGCGAACGTTTAATAGTTTTCGCTTATTGTTAAGTATCAATTTTATCAAAATACGTTACTAAGCTATCAATAAATGAACGAAGTGCAAGTGACTGATGTTTCCTAGAGCGGTAAATACCGTATATGCTCAAAGTTTGTGGTTTAAGGTGTGGTAGTAAATGTATTAACTTTCCATTATTTATATATTTCTGCGCAGCAAACTTAGGTTGTAGAGTTATTCCTTGATTATTAAGAGCAGCTTTTAACAGTAAGCTCGAATCATTAGCACTGAAGTTACCAGCAATCGCTACAGATACGGGTTTTTCAGGGTGTGAAAAATGCCACATACTTTTTTCAAACCGTGAATAGTTTAAACAGTTATGACGACTCAAATCATCCGTAGTTATAGGCTTAGAGTTTTTTTCTAAATATTCTGGGCTTGCACATAATACTGAATGGCATTTCCCAAGTGGGCGAGCAATTATATTAGGATCTAAGTCATTGGTAATTCTAATTGCTAAATCTATTCGCTCTTCTACCAAATTTGTAACGTGATTACTAATTTGTACATCAATACTGACTTCGGGATGAGCGTGCAAGAATTGTTGCAACATATCTGGTAGTACATCATGTGCTAAAAAAGGCGAGCACGACAACCTAATTTGCCCGTTTAATCTGTTATTACTTTCTATTGGCGCACTGATGTTTTGGGCGATGGCAATGAGCTCTCGGCTATGATTAAGTACTTTTTCACCCTCTGACGTGAGTGTTATTTTTCTTGTTGACCGATGGAGTAGTTGGGTATTTGCCCACTTTTCCATTTGATTCAAATACCGTGTAACCATAGATCTAGACATATCTAAAGCACGGGCAGCACCGGCTAGACTTTTCTGCTCTACAATTTTTATAAATACATCAGCTGCAATAATTCTATCCATTCACTTTGCCTATATGTTCGATTTATGCAACAGATAGTTGCATTCTGCCTAGTTTTTCATTCTTAAATTGCAACATACAATAGCCTCATCTTAACGAAATAACAAACAGGCTACTGAGAATGAAAAAAGTTAAACACGTATTAGCAGCAACAGCTTTATTAGCAAGCACATTAATGCAACCGGTATTAGCGAAAAGTGAATTAGTTGTTGATGTATATAACCCACAAGACAAAAGTATTTTTGCTGTTTCATCAAGCATTATAAGTGGTGATAACGAAGTGTTATTAGTGGATGCCCAATTTCAGCGTAATGATGCACAAGCATTGGTTGAAAAAATAAAAGCGAGCGGTAAAACATTAACAGCTGTTTATATTAGTCACAGCGACCCTGATTTTTACTTTGGTTTAGATGTAATTAAAGCTGCTTTTCCAAAAGCAAAGTTATTAGCGACTAAATCAACAGTAGAGAATATTAAACGCTCAATGCAAGGAAAGTTAAATTATTGGGGGCCTATTTTAAAGAGCAATGCACCTAAAGAACTTATTTTGCCACAAGTAATGCTATCAAATAGCCTAACTATAGATGGGAAAGAAATTATTATTAAAAATTTACAGCATGATCCAAAGCATACTTACCTTTGGATCCCTTCTATAAAAACAGTGCTGGGTGGGGTTGTAGTATTTGATCAAATGCATGTGTGGTTGGCCGATTCGAGCACTGCTGCAGAGCGTCAAACTTGGCAGTCAACATTAGATAACATCGAGAATTTAAAACCTCAGACTGTTATTCCAGGTCACTTTTTACAGGGCAGTAAACAAGACCTTTCTGGTGTGTCATTCATGAAAGGGTACTTAAATAAAGCGGATAGCGCTGCAAAAAATGCAAAAAACTCAGCTGAATTTGTAGAGATCATGACTCAAGCTTACCCTGATTTAGGTGCAAGAAGCATTTTAGAGTTGGGCTCAAAAGTGGTTATGGGTGAGATGCAATGGCACTAAGCGCCCTTGCGTTAAACAATTATTTAGATAGGAAATATTAATGAAAAACGTAACGTTACATATAATTGTTGACCCTTTATGTGGTTGGACTTACGGCAGCGTGCCCTTGATCACCGCTGCTGAAAATATTGATGGTTTAATTGTAAAAGTACACAGTGGAGGCATGCTAACAGGTGATAATGTAAAATTAGTGACTCCTGCATGGCGTGAATTTGCACTTAAAAACGACAGTGCCATAGCTAAGAGAACCGGTCAGGTATTTGGTAGTAACTATACTGATGGGCTTTTAAAAACCAACGATATTATACTCAACTCGGCTCCGGCTATTACCGCTATATTGGCAGCGCAAAAGCTTGGTATATCAGGTGGGGAAATGCTTAATAGTATTCAACATGCTTATTATGCTCAGGGTAAAAACATTATGCAGCTGCATGTACTGAGTGATATTGCATTGGAGCTGGGTTTAAACAAGGCCTTATTTGAAACCCACTTTAATGCGCTAGAAGGCGATGCAACAGATCAACATATAGCACAAAGCCGTGGCTTATTGCACGATATTCATGGGCAAGGTTTTCCTAGTGCAGCATTTGAATTTGACACAGGTAAGTGGCAAAAAGCCGATATAGCCCATTATTATGGAAAAACTGAGCAGTGGGTTACCTACTTACAGCAATCAGTTGCGCTAGTATAGTGTGATGAAATTTCTAAATAATAAAGCTGTTTATATTACAGCTTTATTGATCTTCCTTTTTATAGTGCAAGGGTGTGCAAAAATGAGCAACATAGACATAATTAAAAGTACGTATGAAGGCAAAACATCACAAGAGAATGGGCAAAATTTAGTTGCTCATGCAAGTGATACTATTACTTGGAAAGAGGCTGACGGTTTTGCTTATGCTGGTACATACCATGGTATGAATGACATTACTGAACATGTTTTTCAAAAGCTTGCAAGCGAGTGGTATAACTACACGTTTACACCACAAAACTACTTATCCCAAGATGATACTGTTGTAGTGTATGGCACGTACTCTGGTATTTATATTAAAACGGGTAAAAAAATGCAAGCTAGGGTCGCGCATATTTGGCAGCTTAAAAATCAAAAAATAACGCACTTTGAACAAATAGTGGATAGTAAAATGGTGTTTGATGCTATGCAGTAACAACGCGTTACTGCATATATTTGAACCTAAAAAACATTAGGTCTATTAAAGTACATCAGCCAGCACAGGTAATGCCGGAAATGCCCCTTTAGCTAAACACGCTTTAGAGCCACATTTAAGAGCGAAGTGCAGGGCGCCTTTTACGCTCGCTTTATCATTTAGTTTATCTGCTAGTGGTAAATCACTTCCTAAGTTATTTAAGTAGTATAAAACCCCCGCTATAAATGCATCACCTGCGCTTGTTGTATCTACGGCGTTTATTTTTGGTGCCGATTCGTTAAGTGTAAATGTGCTGTGGTAAACCGTGGCAGGCTCTGGTCCATCGGTTAAAAACACCAGTTTTACTCCGGTATTTAATAGCATTTGAATGTAATCATCGCTCGTTGTATCGCTATGCTGGGCTAAAAAATTAAGTTCGTCACGCGAGAGTTTTACTATGTCACAATAGGTGTAACAGGCTTTTACATTGCTTGCTATATCGTTTGTGTTTTCCCACAAGCTGTAGCGTAAATTTACATCAAAACTGACGAGCTTATTATTCGCTTTTGCAAGTTCTAGCGCTTTAACCGTTGTGTTGGCAATTGCTGATTCGGTTAATGTGTTTGAACAAAAGTGTAGTGTGCTTATTTCTTGCCAATTTATATGCGCTAAATGCGCCTGCGTTAATAGTACATCGGCTGTGTTATGGCGATAAAAGCCAAAACTACGCTCGCCGGTTTCATCAAGGCTTACTATAACCATGGCGGTTTGTGAGCCTGCAATGGTAAATAAATAGTCTGTATTTACATTGTATTGCGCTAATGCATTACTTAATTGATTGGCAAAATGATCGTCCCCTTTACCACCACAAAATGCAGCCTCTGCGCCGAGTTTTGCGTAGCCAACAGCTACATTGGCAGGCGCGCCACCTGGTATAGGTAAATAGGCTGAGTTATTAGCATCTTGTGGCAGCATATCAATTAATAGCTCGCCTAAGCACAGGAGTTTAGTCATTTGGAATATCCTAAAAAGCCTAGCAAGGCTAGGCTAAAAAACGTGAAGGGTGTTATTTATTCATACTTTAAAAGGCGCTACAGTGACTACTCACCGCAGCGCAATACACACATTTAGTTAAAAGCGTATTTTAAAGTTACCGACGTTGTGCGGCCGTTAATAGTACGGGCACGAATAATGTTATTTTCAGGTACTGAACCTTCTTCTGCTTCTGTAATACCTACTGTATCGAAGAGGTTATTCACATTAAGCGCAATATTAAGGTTTTCAGATAAGTCATAGCTTACAAAGCCATTTACCTGTGTGTAGCCGTCAAATTGTAGATCGTTATTATCTTGAGCGTATGCATCGGTAGTACCAATGAAACTTACCCCTGCAGCGCCTTTTTCATAGTTGTAACGTGCCATTAATGAGTAAATTAAATCGGCTTGACGACGTGGTGTATTACCTACAACATCTGGGTTAAGCGCATCTTTTGCTATTTCTGCATCGGTCCAAGTTAAATTACCGCGAAAATCCCATGCATCAATAAAGTAAGTAGATTCTATTTCAATCCCTTTTGCTTCGTATTCACGGTCAAAAAACGTTTGTGATGTTGCTTCAAAATTTTGCTCTTCAGTTTCGGCAAAAAACGCAGTAGCAAACACTGATAATGAATCAAAGCGCTTTTTAACACCAAACTCAAACTGGTTTACTTCATCAACAGCGTCTTCTTTTGCAACAGAGCCGTCGGCGCGTACTTTACCAAATAAAAGACGGTCAGCATTTGCACGCCCACCTTTACTAATACGTGCAAACGTAGCAAGGCTTGGGTCAATTTGATAATTAGCACCAATTGAATAAGAAGAATAGTTCCAGTCATAGTTTACTGGGCTGGCGTTGGCAATATCAATACCTGCAACGTTTTGCTCAGGGATTGATATTTCTCCGTCGCGGTTCATATCTACAGTTGATGTTACGGCACCTGCATAGTTACCGCGAGCTTCGCCACTGTCGTAACGGGCACTTGCATCAATGCTTACGTCGCCTAATTTAGTAGAGAATGCAACGTATGGTGCACGGGTGTCGTACTCTGTGTCGTAATCACGTTGGCAACAGTTTCCCCAGT
The DNA here is from genome assembly GCF_014164325.1 of Pseudoalteromonas sp. SG43-4. Taxonomy (NCBI): domain Bacteria; kingdom Pseudomonadati; phylum Pseudomonadota; class Gammaproteobacteria; order Alteromonadales; family Pseudoalteromonadaceae; genus Pseudoalteromonas; species Pseudoalteromonas sp. SG43-4. The sequence continues at coordinate 143,722 of NZ_JACJFB010000012.1, forward strand.
AAGGTGTGCCATATGCATATAAACCATTTTCTGAAAATTCAGTACCGTCAGCTGCAGTAACATTTAATAATGCAGCATTGTCGCCTTTAAGCTCCATAAGGTATGAATTCCATAACCACGACATAGCAATGTTTTGTGTTGACGCGTAATAACCAAAGGTAATGCTGGTGTCATCATCAAACGATTTAGTTAGTTTAAAGTCGTTAACTAATGAATCGAAGTCGTTCATTGTTACGTCAAACGTATGAATTCGCATAGCAAGGTCGTCGTTAAATGCAGCGCCCGTGTTTGCGTTACTGAGTGTTGCGCCTACACCACCAATGCTCTGTGCAATAGATGATGCGCTGCCAACCTCTGCAGGAATAAGCGAGTTAAAGTTGCCGCTTATTGATGATTTACGAAAACGGTTTTCGATACGCCAATCGTTATCTAAATCAAATACAGCTTCAAAACCAACAGAGTCAACCTTTGGATTCATACCATCGCGAATATCGCCGCTACTGATTTGGTTTTCACCATTTAAACGTACTGTTTTAGTAAATAACGCTGAGTGAGGTGTGTCTGATTGCGCATCAAAGCCAGCAATAGAGTCACCATTTGAGTACATTGGCATAGGAAGGTAGCCAACACTCTTATCGTCTAAGTGTTTGTAATAAAGGCGAACGTAACCGTTGTCGAAATCTTTAGTAAGATTAGCTTTTATTTGGCCACCTTTATTAGACGTGTAACCTGTTTCGCGCGGGCCTTCGCCTTGTCGAACAAAGCCACCAACATGAAAACGCACGCTATCGGTTAAGTAAGTGCCGTATTCAAAGTCTGTACGAACGCTGTCGTAATCTAAGCCAAGTGTTGTAGATACACTGCCAGATTCGTTTTCGCCATTTTTAGAGATAAAGTTAATAATGCCACCAGGTGCATTACTTGCGGCAGTAGATGCTGAGCCACCACGAATCGATTCGATAGTTTGCACAGTGTTATCTAATCGCATAAAAATATCTGAATTACCAAAAGCGATATCACCGTATTGCAGTACAGGTAAACCATCTTCTTGTAATTGTAAAAATTTTGCACCGCCTGAAGCAACTGGCAGGCCACGAACAGCAATATTTGCATTACCTTCGCCACCTGTCGATTCTGCACGGATACCAGGAATGATTCTAAAAGCCTCGGCTGTTGAGCGAGGAGTAGACACCTGAACTTGTTCAAGTGATACGCTACTAACTGAAACGCTTGAAGCCATGATTGTTGTTCGACGTGGTACGCCGGTTACAACAATTGTTTCAAGACCTTTGTTTTGTGATGCTTCAGGTGTTGCTTGGTCTGTTTCTTGTGCGTTAACGCCTTGACTTACGGCAAGTGCTAAAGCGCTGATTAAATATAAAGGTGTATTGTGTGTTGTCATGTGAACGCCTCGTTGTGTTGAACCCAGTAGGATTTGTTATTTTCACTTAATCGATTAAGTAAAAATAACAAATATTTTACAATAAGCAAATTATTTTGTGTTTAATTTGCTCTTTTATTATTCATATGTTGATTTTAAAAGTATTTTTTATTGTATTGAGATACAAATTTATTAAGCTGTTGGGTTATTTTCTTGTAAAGCACTCATTGATGGGTCGCGTAAATAATTGAACAACATAGCTACAAATAAAATCACGGCAAACCCTGTTGCTAAGTAAAAGCCATAGCGCACATGGCCAAAGTAATCGCTGATCATACCCATAAATAAAGGAGCTAAAGCAGCCGATAATGCGGTAAAAAATAATATAACGCCGGCTACGGCTCCATGGCGCTCAGCAGGAAAACACGATATACCTTTAGAGTTTAAAGTTGGATAAACCATAGACATAAATAAACCTGAAAGAGGTAGTAACCCTACAGCCCAGTCAACGCCACCAATAAGTGTACCCACATAACAAAGCGCAATACCTAAGCTTAAATAAGCCATAACACCTTGCCAGCTATAACGATTTAGTAACCATACAGCAATAAAACGACCTGCAGCACGTAGTATAAAAAATATAGTAAGTGCATAAGTGGCAAGGAGTGGCCAAGAGCCTGTGTAGTCCTTTAATAGCGTTGGCATCCATACATAAATAGCCACTTCAGTCGCTACATAAAGTGCAATAGCTAAAGAAAAGCCAAGTGCATAAGGGTTTTTTACCATTTTCATGGTCGTGGCCAAAGAGGCTGGCTTTTCAGTTGTTTTAACTACGTCAGGGTAGTCTGCGCGCCATGCTAATAAAGCAAGGATTAAACACATTACGCCCGCAGTGATATACAGGTATGTCCAACTAACGTTTTGCACTAATAAAACACCAACTAGGGCAGGGCCTACAATAGCGCCAATGCCAAAAAAGCCCTCAACCTTGTTCATAGTTTTAGTATGGTCGTCGTTACTATGTGAAATATCGCCAAGCAATGCCAGTGCGCCGGTTTTAAATAAACCAATGGCCAGGCCTATGCAGCAAAGCAATACTAAAAAGAAAGTAAAACTGGTGCTAAATGCAAATAAAAAACAACTCGCGGAAAATATTAATAGACCTAGCATAATGGTTTTTTTACGGCCAAGGCTGTCAGCTAAAAAGCCTAAAAATAATCCACTAAAGGCAATGAGTGCCATAGGAGCGTAATGAAATGCACTAGCTTGAGTCATGCTCAAACCGAAATCTTTTATAAGTTCGGGGATTATCATGCCGACTGCGTCAGAGGTCATGGCAAACATAAAAAACATCATGTATGTAAGCCAGCGTATTTGTTGCAGTGGGTCGCTGCTTACGTGAGTGTGTGATTTTGTCATGTGTTTATTCCTCGTTAAATTCTCTATTAATACTTCGTAAGTCAGTCAGTTGCTTACTGTAGTATTACGTGAGACACGAAATTTGTATGTAAAATTATTAAAAATTACTTGTAAATTCTTACTCGCTAGTTAAAGATATATCTTAATCGATTAAGTTTCAACATGGTAATCACACAATGATGAAGAATAAAGTTCAATTGATCACATATGCTGATCGAATCACTGGCCAAAATATAGGCGCGCTAACCACACTTTTAAACGGCCCTTTAAAAGGCGTATTTGGTGGTGTGCACTTATTGCCATTTTACAATCCTATTGATGGCAGCGATGCTGGCTTTGACCCTATTGACCATAGTGAAGTTGATTCTAGAATAGGCACTTGGGAAGACATACAAGTATTAGGTAAAGATCTCGACTTAATGGCTGACCTAATTGTTAACCATGTATCGGCGCAGTCTTTTCAGTTTCAAGATGTATTAGCTAAAGGTAAGCAATCAGAATTTTGGGATTTGTTTTTAACCAAAGATGATGTATTTCCAAATGGTATGAGCGAAGCTGAGCAAAAAGCAATTTACCGCCCACGTCCTGGTAGTTGCTTTACCCCAATGAAATGTGGTGATGGTAAAACGTATGACTTCTGGACCACTTTTACCGATAACCAAATTGATATAAACGTAAAAGTAGAAGCCGGTGTTGCGTATTTAAATAACGTACTCACTAAATTTTCGGCTAACAATGTAAATATTATTCGTTTAGATGCGGCGGGTTACGCTATTAAGCAAGCTGGCACTAACTGCTTTATGCTTGATGAAACGTTTGGCTACCTAGATAACTTATCTAAGCAAGCAAACGATTTAGGCATGGAAACCATTGCAGAAATTCATAGCCATTATCAAACTCAGGTAGAAGTGGCAAAACGCGTAAATATGGTTTACGACTTTGCGTTACCACCGCTTATTTTACACAGCTTATTTAACAACGATGTAGATGCACTGCTCAAATGGTTACAAATTTCGCCACGTAATTGCTTAACTGTACTTGATACACATGACGGTATTGGCATTATTGACGCAGGTCCAATGGGCGACAAACCAGGGCTATTAAATGCACAGCAGATTGATAACCTAGTAGAAACAATGCACGCCAACAGCAACAACCAAAGCCGCCAAGCTACGGGCGCTGCGGCGAGTAATGTCGACTTATATCAAGTTAACTGTACGTACTACAACGCATTAGGCGCTAAAGACTTTGATTACTTACTGTCGCGTGCAATTCAATTTTTTGCTCCAGGTGTACCACAAGTTTATTACGGCGGCCTATTTGCTTGCGAAAACGACATGGAATTACTGACAAATACAAATGTAGGCCGTGATATTAACCGCCCATATTTAGATGCAAATATAATCGACAAAGCCTTAAATAAGCCTGTAGTAAAAGGTTTAATTGAATTAATTAAAATTCGCAATTCACACCCTGCATTTGCAGGTGAATTTAGCGCCCAAGGTGAAGGCTGTATGTGTTGTTTATCGTGGCAACTAGATGAGCAAACTATTTCACTTACTGTTGATTTTAAATTACGCCATGCACTTATTACGCAGGTAAACGGTGATGAAGAAACAACGATTAACTTAAATTCATTTTTAGCTTAATGTTATAAAAGTAATTTACAAACGCCATGTAAAGCAAAAGCCAAGCTTAAGTAGCTTGGCTTTTTAACACATAAAACTATTACAAGGTTTGTAAGCTAACTACTCGCACCAATCTCTAATTCGTAACTGACTTCCTGAGTTTTTTCTTCTTTAGAAATAAATAATTCAGCGGCTATAACGCCTTTTTCTTGGCTGTTTTGATGAATGGTGGTGAGGCGAGGCACAAACCGGGCTGCTTCATCAATACCATCAAAGCCCACAATACGCAGTTCTTCACCTATTTTTATGCCTTGTTTTATTGCTTCTCGCATTGTGGCAAGCGCAATTAAATCACTCATACAAATAATAACGTTAGGACGAGGGGAGGCACTTAAAACCTCTTTAGCAGCAATATTAGCAAAACGCTCGCTACTTTCAGGAATGTTCCAAATACGATCGTCAGCCACCGTAATATTTGCCTCGCTTAAAGCGCGTTGATAACCACGTAAACGTTGATGCGAAATAGATTGTCCGGTTTCAAATTCGTGGTGTTCATACACGCGGCATAATACGTTTTCATCAAGTAATCTAAGCCCTAATATAGCCACTTTATCGCTTTGATTATGCAGTACGTGTTTAGCAATTTCGTAACTTGCTTGCTCGTTATTAATATTTACAGAGGCATTGCGAGCAATATCAAAATCAATTGTCACTACATGTTTAGACACTGTTTTTAACTGCTCAACTAACGCGTTATTACGAGGGCGGCCATAACAAATAAAGCCATCTACCAAGTCGACCACGTTGTTAAGGTTACCGCTATTACCTGAAAACAATAAAACATTAATGCCGTTTTTTTCAAGCACCGAGGTAACACCGCGCATAAAGCTGCTAGCCACAGGGTCCGACACCATGTATTCCACACTATCGGGCAGCACTAAAGCGACAATATTAAATGTGCCATTACGCAACGATTGCGCGGCCTTATTGGGCCCGTAATAGCCCAAAGTTTTACACGCTGCAAGAATATCGTCTCGGCGTTTAGCCGATAGCTGATCAGGGCGATTAAACGCATTAGATACTGTCGCGTTAGACACACCTAACTCTTTAGCAATACTTTTTAGGGTCCAGCGGGTTTGCTTACTCATACCAATTCTTTACTCAATACACATGTTAATAAACTAACATATTCAGGGCGTTAGCAAAGTAAAAAAATAAGATTTTAGGGCTAATGTCGGCATTCTTTAGGCGCAATGCCAAAGGTTTGTTTAAATAGGCGACTAAAGTGGCTCGCGCTATTAAATCCAACATCAAAGCACACTTGGCTAATTGCATGGCCTTGTAGTAATTGAGTACGCGCTTTTTTTAGTCTTAACTGTTGCTGCCAAAGGGCTGGGGTAGTGCCAAATGCGAGTTTAAATTGATGATAAAACTTACTTCGGCTCATACATGCTATTTTGCATAAGGTATTTATGTCGAGCGTTTCACTTAAGTGTTCTTCAATATAAAGCAGGGCATCGCTCACTTTTGTTTTAAGGCGTGGCTTATCGCAGCTAGCTAGCAATAGCTCGCGGCTTTGTTGTTGTAATAAACGGGTGATCAATTCGTTCAACGACAAATCAATCAAGTAATGTCGCTGTGCGCCTTGCTCACTAAATAAATGCACCATGCGCTCTAATAATTGCTGCGTTTGAATATTATGTTGGGTATGCACTAACTGAGGTACATATTCAAATAAGCCATCGTGTGCAAAATTTTGCTGCATGTTTAGTGCATTCGCCACGCTCGTTATTTTATCTGTGCTAATTTCAATGGCTAAACAGGTGGTTGGGGCGTGCATTGATGCTTGTGGAAAATCAATTAAAACACCTTGCTCTGGCGCTAATACAAACGACTCGTGTGGTAAAAATACTTTATGGTATTGGCTCCTTTCTACGTGCATTACCTTTTTGCCGCTTAGCATGGCACAAAACAGCAGCTCGTTTGAGTGCAGTGCTACCTTTTGCGCGCTTTGATACGTGTCGTAAATACTCAACTCACTGCTATCTGCAGCGAATGTGACTTTATTTTCTATTAATACATCAAGTTGTTGGCGTTTTTTGTTTAACTGAGATGTGTGCATATCAATCCTTTAGGTTTTATTAGTTTGGACTCACAGACAACTTTTGTGGACAGCTAATCAAGTTTTTAGGTACTTGTTAGTTTAATGTCAATCAACATTGATTAAATATAAAGCATTTTGTTTTATATAAATGTTCGACCTTTAGCTAACAACAATAAAGAGAGCACACACATGATATATGCAAATCCAGGTAGCGATGGCGCACTCGTAAACTTTAAACAACAATACGGGAACTACATTGGCGGAGAGTGGGTGAAGCCAGTAAATGGCCAATACTTTGATAATATAAGCCCAGTAAACGGTAAAGTGTTTTGCCAAATACCGCGCTCAGATAAAGACGACATAGAGCTGGCACTCGACAAAGCACATGCAGTGCGAGCGCAGTGGGGCACAACGTCGGTGACCGACCGAAGTAACATACTGCTAAAAATAGCCGACCGAATTGAGCAAAACCTAGAGTTACTAGCTGTTGCCGAAACATGGGATAACGGTAAAGCAATTCGTGAAACACTCGCTGCTGATATTCCGCTAGCGGCAGATCACTTTCGCTACTTTGCAGGGTGCCTACGATCGCAAGACGGCACTATAGGTGAAATAGACGCAACCACCGTTGCGTATCATTTTCACGAGCCACTAGGTGTGGTTGGGCAAATTATTCCGTGGAATTTCCCTATTTTAATGGCCGCCTGGAAACTAGCGCCAGCACTTGCTGCAGGTAACTGTGTAATTTTAAAACCGGCAGAGCAAACACCAGCTTCTATTTTAGTTTTAATGGAGATAATTGGCGATTTACTCCCTGCAGGCGTATTAAATATAGTAAACGGCTTTGGTAAAGAAGCGGGTGAAGCACTGGCAACAAGCAAGCGTATCGCTAAAATTGCATTTACGGGTTCAACGCCTGTGGGCTCACATATTTTGAAATGCGCTGCTGAAAATATTATTCCTTCAACGGTCGAGCTCGGTGGTAAATCACCTAATATATTTTTTAATGATGTAATGGAAAAAGACGATGCGTTTTTATCCAAAGCTATTGAAGGCGCCGTGCTTGCTTACTTCAACCAAGGCGAGGTGTGTACGTGCCCATCAAGGTTGTTTATTCAAGAAGATATATACGAGCAGTTTATTGAGCGCATACTCGAACGTACCCAACAAATTAAACGCGGAAACCCACTCGACAGCGAAACTATGGTTGGCGCACAAGCCTCAAAAGCACAGTTTGATAAAATACTCAGCTACATTGAAATAGGTAAAAAAGAAGGTGCAGAAGTGCTCACTGGCGGAAACGTAGAGCAACTAAGTGGCGATTTAAACGGTGGTTACTACATACAACCTACCTTATTAAAGGGCACAAATGACATGCGTGTGTTCCAAGAAGAAATTTTTGGCCCTGTTATTTCTATGTCGACCTTTAAAGATGAAGCCGAAGCACTCGAGCTTGCCAACAGCTCTGAGTTTGGTTTAGGCGCCGGTGTATGGAGCAGAAACATGAACCGTGCTTATCGCATGGGTCGTAAAATAGAAGCAGGGCGAGTGTGGACCAACTGCTATCACATGTACCCAGCACATGCTGCATTCGGTGGTTATAAAAAATCAGGAATAGGGCGCGAAACGCACAAACTGGCACTTGATCACTACCAACAAACTAAAAATTTATTAGTGAGCTACAGCGAAGATCCGCTTGGCTTCTTTTAAAAAATTTTAATACAACAATCACTCAGTAATGAGCGCTGCATATTTGCGGCGCTTTTTCATTTTAAGGGGTCCATTGCACCACTTACTGCTTGTTGTAATACATAAATAGGATACTAATTGAATTAAAATGTTGAAACTTCAGGGCTTTAAATAATTCATTAACTGCGTTAAAAAAGTGATTTAATAATATGAGTTTTATAAAAAGCTGATTCATAGTTAGCTAGTTGTTTACATAAGATTATTTGATGGCTAAGATAAATACATCGTAATTTATGAAACTTTACGGTCTATAAAACGATAAAGGCCTCAGAGAGAGTAACTAACTTTTTGTCAACGATATGGAGATCATTATGTACCCAAAAGAATTTTACATCCTACCCGAAGAGCTTTTCCGCCTCGGAAATGCTTCAAGTCCTCGTCTATCGAATGTTCGAGCTCGTGATGTTGATGTTACAACCGTAAATGGAATTAAGGTTATTATCGCAAACGGAAAAGGGATCAGCGTTTTCGATATAGAAGGTATCAACAATGCACCAATGACTGGTTGGGTTTGGAGGTTTCCACCGAATACCCAGCCGCCTCATGGATTGAAGATGGTTCAGGATAAGCCACACCATTACTGTATTTCGCCCACTCGGAATATGCCGGTTGACAAGTTCAAGGGACTTCTTGAGGAAATGGCCCTAAAAGCATCTCGAGTATTTAAGAAAGAAGGAAAGATTGTATGAGTCAGTTCAAGCTTGAACTTGCAGGATCAGAGCTAAAATACGTGCTAGAGGGTCTCATAGCACTTGAACAAGAAATGGCAAAAATATGTGAAACGTCAGATGACTCAGATGAGATTGCTGATGTAGGCAATGATTTGATTGAGCTGCGCTTGTTACTAAATCCTTTGAAGGAGAGAGCCATCAGTCAGTTCGGAGATAGTATAACTGATTTTTCGCGGGATGAGTTATAAGTTAAAAAGTAAGTTTGGTGTCAATACCTAATTTTAAACCAATTTAGGGTTCCAGATGACACCATCTCTCACCATTAAATTCATGATCGCTACCAGCTTTCGTATGAACGCAATGATAAATAAATCACAAAGCACAATAAGCAACACACCCACCCTACGCAAAAAGCTGAGCAATGTAGACAAAATGAAAGTAAAAATAGACTGCCCAATAGGGCGACGACAGCTGTTTATTAAAGAATGGCAAGCGATTTTGCTGTATTGAACCGGCTTTTCTTTAGGTTAAAAGTGCAATATTACCGTCAACAAAGGCATGACACAGCCAAGCGAAAGTGAACGCCCAATGGCAACTGTATTGCCTTGTTCATAATATAGAAAAACTGCAAAATACGATGCATTAAGAAGGGAAAGCCCTTTTACTCTAAATAAAAGCCACTCAAACACCCGTAAATCCTTCCAAAACGCCAGTTAAAACAATACCAAACCAGCTTTTATATTCTATGAAAAATACAGTGATCGATTGAATCAAAATAGGAACTCAGCTATGGTCTATTTATCAATAAAAATAAATAAAAAACGAGTTAATCTACAGGCTCGTTAAAGGGGTTCAGCCGACTTAAAATATGGATGTTTAAATGAGACTACATGAGTTACACATAAATAATTTCAGAAAACTAAAAAATTGCTGCATTAAATTTAGAGACACAACATTTCTTATCGGACCAAATAATGCAGGTAAATCCAGCGTTTTTGCTGCATTAAACCACCTTCACAAAAACTCAAACCTTGATAGAGAAGATTATTCTAAAGAATATAATGAGGAAGAAGAAAGTTATTCCTATGAAAGTGAAGTAGAAGTTATTGCTGAATATCATAATGTGCCAATTGAAGCTAGCAGTTGGCTTGGCTTTAAAGGTCGTATTATTACTGTAGTGGTACAGTGATTTTAGCCACCCATTAAGAAAGAAATGTTATGCTGATAAGCATACAAATTTGGGTGAAAAAATGACGAAATTAAAACGCGCATCGTATTCTGCAGCAATAAAATTAGAA
>NZ_JACJFB010000013.1:0-137450 GCF_014164325.1 Pseudoalteromonas sp. SG43-4
TTTTTGTTAACGCGGGACAAACAATAACAAGGTTTTTGTAATGTTGCAAACATATTAATAAAAAGTTTTAAATGTTATTTATTTTTGTTTATTTTATAGTCAAAATGGATTAAAAAACTCTATTCTATTGATCTACCTCTAGGTAAAGCTGTTTTCGTCCCTAAGCAATAGAGGGTCGGAGAATATGGTGGTACAATCTTGCACAATTTATACAAGTCTTAGGATCATTTACGCCATGAGCGAATTAAAAAACGACCGTTATTTACGTGCACTTGCAAAACAACCTGTTGATGTAACTCCGGTATGGATGATGCGCCAAGCAGGACGCTATTTACCAGAGTATCGCGCTACACGTGCACAAGCGGGCGATTTTATGAGCCTGTGCCGTAATGCTGAGCTTGCATGTGAAGTAACACTGCAGCCACTTCGTCGCTACCCGTTAGATGCCGCTATATTATTTAGTGATATTTTAACGATTCCAGATGCGATGGGTTTAGGTCTTTACTTTGAAACTGGCGAAGGCCCTAAGTTCGAACGTCCTATTTCATCTCTTGCTGATGTTAAAAAAATTCCAAAGTTAGACCCTACAGACGAGCTTGGCTACGTAATGAACGCAGTAAGCACTATTCGTCGTGAGCTTAAAGGCGAAGTACCGCTTATTGGTTTTTCTGGTTCACCTTGGACGCTAGCAACGTATATGGTTGAAGGCGGTAGCAGCAAAGTATTTGGTAAAATCAAAAAAATGGCGTTTGCAGAGCCGCAAACACTTCATTTATTACTCGATAAGTTAGCTGATTCAGTTATTGATTACTTAAATGCTCAAATTAAAGCTGGCGCGCAATCGCTAATGGTATTTGACTCATGGGGCGGTGTATTAAGCCCGCGCGATTACAACGAATTTTCATTACAATACATGCATAAAATTGTAGATGGCTTAATTCGTGAGTACGACGGTCGTAAAGTACCGGTTACTTTGTTCACTAAAAATGGTGGTCAATGGATTGAAGCTATTGCAGCAACAGGCTGTGATGCAATCGGTCTTGATTGGACTATTAATATTAGCGACGCTAAGCGCCGTGTGGGTGATAAAGTAGCTCTACAAGGTAATATGGACCCATCTATGTTACACGGTACACCAGAGCGTATTCGCCAAGAAGTAGGCACTATTTTAGAAGACTTTGGTACAGGCAATGGCCACGTGTTTAACTTAGGCCACGGTATTACACCAGATGTAGACCCTGAAAATGCTGGCGTATTCATTAATGCAGTACATGAGCTAAGTGCTAAGTACCATAAGTAATAGTCACTAAAACAAGCTTTAAAACTGTTTAAAAGTAAAAAACCCGCTAAGTTGCGGGTTTTTTGTTACCTATTTATAAAGGCTTTTAAAACTACTTATTTAAATAAGCGATTTAAGCCATTTAATGCCGCAACACGGTAGGCTTCAGCCATGGTTGGGTAGTTAAATGTGGTATTTACAAAGTAGTCGATATTATTGCCACCATTTTTTTGTTCCATAATAGCTTGGCCAATGTGAACAATTTCAGAGGCACGTTCGCCAAAACAATGTACGCCAAGTACTTCTTTGGTTTCGGTGTGGAATAATATTTTTAAACTACCTACTTCAGTACCAGCAATTTGCGCGCGAGCCAAATGCTTAAACTGAGCACGGCCTACTTCATACGGTACTTTAGCGGCTGTAAGCTCTTGCTCGGTTTTACCTACTGAGCTCATTTCTGGAATGGTATAAATACCAGCCGGAATATCAACAATCAGCCTGTCATCGCAGTTACCACATGCAATTGCATCAGCAGCTATACGACCTTGGTCAAACGCAGCACTTGCAAGGCTTGGGTAGCCTATTACATCACCTACAGCGTAAACGTTATCAATTTCTGTTTGGTATGTTTCGTTAACTTTTAATTGGCCACGGCTATCGGCTTTTAAGCCAATGGCTTCAAGATTTAGTGTATCAGTGTTACCAGTACGACCATTAGCAAATAAAATACAGTCAGCTTTTACGCGTTTACCTGATTTTAGATGCATTATAACGCAGTCGTCACGCGTCTCAATTCGGTCAAACTCTTCGTTATGGCGAATAACAATACCGCTATTCCAAAAGTGATAGCTAAGTGCGTCAGATATTTCTGCATCCATAAAAGCAAGTAGTCGATCGCGTGTATTAACCAAATCAACTTTAGCGCCTAAACCTTTAAATATTGACGCGTACTCACAACCAATTACACCTGCACCATAAATCAGTACACGATGAGGGTCATGCTCAAGGCCAAGTATTGTGTCACTTTCGTAAATGCGAGAATGCGTAAAATCTACCTCTGGTGGGCGATAAGGGCGTGAACCCGTTGCAATAACAATCGTTTTAGCAGTCAGTCGCTCAGTTGAACCATCATTTCGTTTTACTTCAATTGTGTGCTTATCTACAAAGCTCGCATCACCTTGAAACATATGAATGCGGTTACGATCGTAAAAGCTACTACGTAAATTAGATTGCTTAGAAATAACAGAACTTGCGTGACGTAAAATATCAGGAAATGTTAAGCGGCTAGGGCGCTCACCAACATTAAATAACGGATTTGCTTTGTATTCAATATAGCGGCTAACAGAGTGGCGAAGCGCTTTTGAAGGAATTGTTCCCCAATGTACACAACCGCCACCAACTGATTCTTGGCGTTCAATAACCGCTACTTTTTTATCGTTTTTTGAAAGGTTCATGGCGGTACCTTCACCGCCAGGACCCGTGCCAATAATTATTGCATCATATTGGTATGTCACGGGTACTTTTTTTTGTTCTGGTTGTTTGGCCACAGCCACTCCTAAATTAATTAAAAGAGGCTTTTAATAACCTCGCATTAAGTGCTAGCCATGCCTGTTTTTGATTTTCCCAGGCGGCTTCCAACTCATGGTATTGTGCCATTAATGCTGAGCGTTCACACTGCTTTGCCATGTTATTTTTTTTAACTTCTAACACTTGTTTTTGTAGTGAACAATAATTTTGCAGTTTTTTCAGCAGTAAATCGTACTCTTGTTGTAATAATGTAATCTTATCTTGTGCTAAAGGCAATTTTGCAAGACGCGTTTGCGTTTTGCTCATGAGCGTTTCGGCCTTCGCTTTTTCTATACGTTCAACAGGAGTACGCTTTAACTTATTGGCTAAACCAACAGCTGCTAAAGAGCGAATCATCCATTTTGTTGGATCGTAATGAAACCACTTAATACCGTTACGGTAGTCGCTTGCAAAAATATGGTGGAAGTTGTGATACCCCTCACCGTATGTAAATAACGCTAAAAAGCCGTTATCACGTGCCGTATTTTTTTCGGTGTATGGGCGAGAGCCCCAAATATGTGCAACTGAGTTTATAAAAAAGGTAAAGTGTTGACTCATTACTAAGCGTAGTAAACCAGCAAGAATTAACATCCCCCACACATCACCAACCAATAAACCAAGTGCTAGAGGCAAGCCTACGTTCATAGCAATCACAAGCTTTAAGTAATGTTTGTGTTGCCACATAACTATTTTATTGCGCTGTAAATCACGACAATTACTATAATCACCGTAGCTATCGCCTTGGTAGTCACGTAACATCCATCCGATATGGCTATACCAAAAACCATTGGTCGCCGCGTAAGGGTCTTTTATTGGGTCGTCAACTTGACCGTGATGTATACGGTGATCGCTACTCCAATGCAATGCACTGTTTTGCAGCGCAAAAGCACCGCCAAGCGCAAAAATAAATTCAACTGCAGGGTGTGCGTTATAGGTTTTATGTGCCCATAATCGATGGTAGCCGGCAGTAATTGATAAGCCCGCATAAAACATGCAGGCTACAAAAGCAATCCAATGCGCGCTGGTAAATCCGTAGCTAATGGCGTACCAAGGTACAAGTGTGGCAGCCGCCAAAAAGGTTAGGCTAAAAAATAGGACGTTTGTCCAAATAATCGGTGGTTTATTCATAATTCTCAATCTCAGCGTACAACTGTAAGCTAAAATAGTATTTCAAACTCTTGTCGTCAAGTATTAGACTGTACAATTGAGCTAATATCACTAAATATTCATATAAAATAATTCAGGGAGCTGTTGATGTCGGGTGTTAGAGCGCAACAGAAACAAAAAACACGACAGGCGTTAATTCAAGCGGCATTTAATCAGCTGAGTGCTGATCATAGTTTTTCGAATTTAAGTTTACGCGAAGTAGCACGAGAAGCTGGTATTGCCCCAACTTCTTTTTATCGTCATTTTAAAGACATGGATGAGCTAGGTTTAACCATGGTAGACGAAGCCGGTTTAACTCTTCGCCAACTTATGCGCCAAGCACGCAGACGAATAGCTAACGATGGCGGCAGTGTTATAAATACCTCAGTGGTTACTTTTATGGAGTTTATTGATAACTCAAGTAACCAATTTAGGTTGTTGCTGCGAGAACGTTCTGGGACTTCTAAAGCATTTAGAGCCGCAGTAGCGCGCGAGGTAAAACATTTTATTTTAGAGCTGGCTCATTATTTAGAAAGTGAAACTAAATGTAATGCTATGCATGCCTATATTCAGGCGGAATCTATGGTAACGCTCGTATTTAATGCGGGTGCAGAAGCGCTCGATATAGAAGGATTGCAACGCGACGAATTGATTGAGCGCGTTATTTGGCAGCTGCGTTATATTACTCGTGGAGCCGGGCATTACGTAAGAGAAACGAGTAAAGAAGCATAGCTTAAAAAAATTGTAAAAAGTTAATATAAGCACGGTATATTGCAGTGCTTATTAATTTAAGCGTCACTAGTCATGTATTTGTTATTTTAATTCTTAATAGGTGCCTTGGTTGAATTAAAAAACCCAATTGAATCGTTTTTAAATCTGTTTTGTGGAATTTTTATGCTTGCTTCCGTCGCTTTGTAATGTTAAAAATAGGCTTCACTGAACACACACACAAGAAAACAAGATGCATATTATTCGTTTAATTACACTAAAACTTAACCTCTTACTGCTATGGTCAGTGAGCGGGGATTAGTGTGTTTGCATCGAGTTGAACACTAAAAACCCCGCAATTGCGGGGTTTTTTTTATCTCGCGGCTGGGATTAATTGAAATTTGGGTAACATAGGAATGAGGGGCAGTTATGCAAGAGCAAGATAAAGTATGGATTTTTGATACCACCTTACGTGATGGCGAACAGGCGCTTAAAGCAAGCCTTACTGAAGATGATAAAATTCAATTAGCGCATACAATTAGCCGCTTGAATGTGGATGTGATGGAAGTGGGTTTTCCGGTTTCGAGCCCTGCTGATTTTCGCTCGGTGCAACGTATTGCAACCGAGGTAAAAGGTCCGATTATTTGTGGTTTAGCACGCTCTGTTGCCAAAGACATTGAAGCCTGTGGTGAAGCACTTCGCACAGCACAACAAAGCCGTATTCATACTTTTATTGCTACAAGCCCTTTGCACCTTGAACATAAATTACGTATGAGCCTAGACGATGCAACGGCAATGGCTGTTAAATCAATTAAATTGGCGCGTAACTATACTGATGATGTTGAATTTTCGTGTGAAGATGCTGGTCGTACGCCGCATTGGGATTTATGTAAAATTGTTGAGCAGGCAATTAACGCCGGTGCCTCTACTATTAACTTGCCAGATACCGTTGGTTTTGTAACGCCAGATGAGTACGCCGCGATGATCCGCCATTTAATGAATAATGTGCCAAATATTGATAAAGCGCGCTTAAGTGTGCATTGCCACAACGATTTAGGTTTAGCAGTAGCAAACTCGGTGGCTGCAGTGCAAGCCGGCGCACGCCAAATTGAGTGTACTATTAATGGCATTGGTGAGCGGGCTGGTAACTGCTCGCTTGAAGAAGTGGCAATGATCATGAAAATGCGCAAAGACCACTTAAAAGTATACACAGATATTAAAAGTGAAGAAATTTACCGCGCATCTCGCCAAGTGGCTAAAATTTGTAATATGCCAGTACAACCAAATAAAGCGATTGTTGGCGAAAACGCCTTTGCGCATAGTTCTGGCATTCACCAAGACGGTGTATTAAAAGCGCAAAATACTTATGAGATTATGTCGCCAGAAAGCGTGGGTGTGCCAAGTAACCAATTAAATATGACTTCGCGTTCGGGTCGTCATGTTATTGAGCATCGCCTAGAAGAGTTAGGCTATCAAAAATCTGATTACGATATGGATGGCTTATATAAAAGCTTTATTGAGTTGGCTGACCAAAAAGGCACAGTATACGATTACGACCTTGAGGCGATGATTTACTTTAATCAAATTAACGACAAAGACGAAAAATACCAATTAGAATTTGTTAACTCAGCTTCTAACTCACAATCGGTAGCAAGCTCTACGATTGGAATGCGAATTGATGGCGAAGCTAAACAAGAAGCCGCGACAGGTAATGGCCCAGTTGAAGCTTCGTTTGCAGCCATTGAGCGCTTAACCGGTATGAGCGTTGAAATGATTGAATATAACTTAGAAGCGACAGGTCAAGGTGCAAGCTCATTAGGCCAAGTAAATATTATAGCTAAATACGATGGCCGACCTTACCACGGTGCGGGCATTGCAGCGGATGTGGTTGAAGCGTCGGTACGCGCCATGATCCGTGTTTATAACTTAATTTATCGTGCACAAAAAGTGTCTGATTTAAAACAACAAAGGAAAGCAGGATGAGTAAAACAAACTACAGCGTTGCCGTATTAGCTGGCGACGGTATTGGTCCAGAAGTGATGGCAGCAGCAGAACAAGTACTTGATGCTGTGAGCAATAAGTTTGGTTTTACCCTGAACCGTGAGCATTATGCAATTGGTGGCGCAGCAATTGATGAATTTGGTAAAGCATTACCAGAGAGCACACTTGCAGCGTGTGAAAACGCTGACGCTATTTTATTTGGTTCGGTAGGCGGTCCTAAATGGGAAAACCTACCACCAAACGAGCAGCCTGAGCGCGCATCGTTATTGCCGCTTCGTAAGCACTTTGGTTTGTTTTGTAACCTGCGCCCTGCACAGTTATTACCTGCATTAAGTGCAGCGTCACCACTTCGCGCTGATATTAGCGAAAAAGGTTTTGATATTTTATGTGTGCGCGAGCTAACCGGCGGCATTTATTTTGGCGAAAAAGGCCGTAGCGGCGAAGGCGCTGAAGAAGCTGCTTTTGATACGCAAACATACTCGCGTAAAGAAATTGAACGTATTGCTCGTTTTGCTTTTGAAGCTGCAAAACTACGTAGTAACCATGTTACCTCTGTTGATAAAGCAAACGTACTTGCATCAAGCGTATTATGGCGCGAAGTAGTCACCGAAGTAAGCAAAGACTACCCAGAAGTAAGCCTAGATTACATTTACGTAGATAACGCCGCTATGCAGTTAGTTAAACAGCCTAGCCAATTTGACGTACTACTTTGCGATAACTTATTTGGCGATATTTTGTCAGATGAGTGCGCGATGATCACAGGCTCAATGGGCTTATTACCTTCGGCAAGCTTGAATCAATCGGGTTTTGGATTGTACGAGCCAGCAGGCGGTTCAGCACCAGATATTGCAGGTAAAGGCGTTGCAAACCCAATAGCACAAATTTTAAGTGCCGCATTAATGCTACGTTACTCGCTAGGGCAAGACGAAGCTGCTCGCACGATTGAAAAAGCAGTAGCAGAAGCCGTAGAAGCAGGCGTTGGCACACCAGATATATATCCAAATGCAGGTTACAGCACAAGCGATGTGGCAGCCGCTATCGTTTCACGCATTTAATAACATATTAAAGTTGCAGCACCGTTATGCTGCAACTCAAACAGATTAGGGAATTAGCAAGTGGCCCAAACGTTATACGACAAAATTTGGCAAGCACATACCGTTGCCAGCATAAATGAGCAAACTGACTTACTTTATATTGACCGCCATTTAGTGCATGAAGTTACTTCTCCGCAGGCTTTTGCAGGTCTGCGTGAAAAAAACCGTACTGTACGTTGCCCAGAAAAAACCTTTGCAACGATGGATCATAACGTATCGACTAAGAGCCGATCACTTGATGCCGCAAGCGAAGTATCTAAAAATCAATTAATGGCGCTTGATAAAAACTGTAAAGAGTTTGGTATTGTACTTTACGATTTAAACTCAATTAACCAAGGCATTGTGCACGTAATGGGCCCAGAGCAAGGTATTACTTTGCCAGGCACAACCATTGTATGTGGCGATAGCCATACTTCTACGCATGGTGCGTTTGGCGCATTAGCGCATGGTATTGGTACGTCTGAGGTTGAGCACGTATTAGCAACGCAAACGCTACAGCAAAAAAAGGCGAAATCGTTAAAAATTCAAATTAACGGTGTATTGCGTCCAACAGTTACGGCTAAAGATTTAATTATGGCGGTAATTGGCAAGTTAGGTACTGCTGGTGGCACAGGCTATGTAGCAGAGTTTTGTGGTGCAGGCATTGAAGCGCTTTCAATGGAAGCCCGTATGACGCTATGTAATATGAGCATAGAAATGGGTGCAAAAGCGGGTTTAATTGCATCTGACCAAATTACTTATGATTATTTAAAAGGTCGTCCGTTTGCACCTAAAGGCGCAGATTTTGATGCAGCCGTTGAATATTGGGAAACCTTAAAAACAGACGAAGGCGCACACTTTGATTTAGTTGTTGAGCTAAATGCTGACGACATTCAGCCACAAATTACCTGGGGCACAAGCCCAGAGCAAGTAATTGGTGTTGATGAGTGCATACCCGATCCAGATAAAGAGCCAGATTTAATTAAAGCCGATGCCATTCGCAGCGCACTTAAATACATGGGCTTAAAAGCGGGCGATAAATTATCAAGCGCAAAAGTAGACACGGTATTTATTGGCTCATGTACTAATAGCCGTATTGAAGACTTACGCGCAGCTGCAAAAATTGTTGAAGGCAAGCAAGTTGTAGCCGGCATAGAGGCGTTAATTGTACCGGGCTCTGGCTTAGTTAAAAAACAAGCTGAAGACGAAGGCTTAGCCGATATTTTTAAAGCCGCAGGCTTTGAATGGCGCGAACCAGGTTGTTCTATGTGTTTAGCGATGAACGATGACCGCCTAGAAGCAGGCAAGCGTTGTGCATCTACTTCTAATCGTAATTTTGAAGGTCGCCAAGGTCGTGGCGGGCGTACCCATTTAGTTAGTCCTGCAATGGCGGCAGCCGCTGCAATACATGGTCACTTTGTTGATATTAGAGGAGAAGCATAATGAGCGTATTTTTTAGTGGCTTAATGGCTCCACTTGATAAAAACAATGTAGATACTGACCAAATTATTCCTAAGCAGTTTTTAACATCAACTAGCCGCGAAGGTTTTGATGCTGCCTTGTTTTATGATTGGCGTTACCTAGATAACGGTGAGCCAAACCCTGACTTTATTTTAAATCGCCCATGCTACCAAGGCGCGCAAATATTATTAACGCGCGACAACTTTGGTTGTGGCTCATCTCGTGAGCATGCTCCTTGGGCGCTTAAACAATATGGTTTTGAAGTTATTTTAGCTGAAAGCTTTGCAGATATTTTCTTTAATAACTGTGGTAATAACCAAATGTTAGCCATTGCGTTACCTGCCGACACGCTTGAGCAATTGTTTGTACTTAGCGAGCAGCACGACGATATTAACATTGAAATCGACCTTGAAAATCAAACATTAACAAGCAGTAAGTTTGCGCCAATTAGTTTTGATATTCGTAAAGACGTAAAAGAGCGCCTATTAAGTGGCTTAGATTTTATTGGTGTAACCGAAACACTAAACCCACAGATTGATGCGTTTGAAAAACAACTAGCAGCTAAGCGCCCTTGGCAGTAATTGTTTAATCTGTATATAGTAAAATCACGTATTGAAAAGCACGGCAATTGCCGTGCTTTTTTGTGGGTAAATATTAGGTTCAGTACCTAAGGCTTAATGTCTAAAGTCAGCCATTAACGCAGGTATACCAGGTAACATGCCTACAATTGCCATTACAGTGGTAAGTAGCACAAACATAATAAGTGGAATCACCCAGCGGCTCATCTTAGTTAGCTCAGCGCTACGTTCTTTACAGCCAATAAGCCCTAAGTTATCAAGTAACATAGTAAGCGACCAACCAAAAGCCGGGTTAACCAAGGTTGAGGCAAACACCACAATAGCGGCTGATTGCGTTGTTTTGCCTTCGCGCGTCATTTCCATGCCAGCTTCAAGTAGCGGAATAAACACTCCTACAATAAGCGCTACACAAAGCACAGGTTGCCAAATGGCTAAATCCATTGGGTAACCCCATAAACCAGCAATAATACAAAATACGGCTGTTAAAATGGCGCCAGCCGGAATAGGGCGTTTAGCAATAGCAGCAGGTACAATGTAGGTTCCCCACGATGAGGTAAAGTTAGCACCACCAGCAAGTGAGCCAAATGTTTGTCTAACCGATGCGCTCAGCATGGTGTCGTCGATATTCATTTGTACTTTTTCAGTACGTTGCGGATAGCTTATTTTTTGAAATACTTGATGACCTAAAAAATCAGGTGACCACATAGCAACGGCGAGCACTGCAAATGGGAGTACAACCACAAAGCTTTCAAGCGTTGGCAGGCCAAGCATCCAACCCGTGTTTTCGCCCCACCAGTAAGCGGGGTTCATATTTGGTAAACCGGGAGCAGTATGAAACTCAAACGGTGCACCTAGAGCAAAGGCAACCACACCACCAATAAGGCAGCTTAACGGCACGGCTAACCAACGCTTTTTAAAGTGCTCTAACAGTGCATACAATAAAATGGTGGCTAAAATAACAATAAACGCAATATGCGCCATATCAATGGCCTCAGCCCAGGCAAACAGCTTTTTAACCTGCGAAATAGTACCAATAAAACCTAAATAAATGAGTAGCCCGCCACATACACCTTTACTGGTTAGGCGCGCGAGCATACTTCCTCCTTTGGTTATGGCCAAAATAAAACCAAAGGCACCAATGAGTAAGCCAAACGCCATAGGGTGACCGCCAGCAGCAACAACAATAGGAATTAACGGAATAAGCGGGCCATGAGTACCAGCCAAGTTAGCTGTTGGTAAAATAAAGCCTGAGAATAAGATGATAAAAATAGAAACAATGAGTAATTCGTAGCGCACGTTTTCTAAAACAAAGGCATCGCTTAATCCAAGAGGCGCTGCAAATGTTGCCGCAATAGCACCCACCATAACGACTTTACCAATAGTGCCCGCCATTGCTGGAATGGTGTCTTCAAATTCAAATCGGTAATCTCTAAATGGTAAATTAGGACGCCAGCGCTTAGGCTGCATAATTTGTAATTCATGTTCGAGATACTCGTCGCGAGTATTAAACTCTGAACTCGGCTTGTGAAGCTGCTCGTAGCTTTGAGCATCCTTGTGCGTGTTTGATGGTGTATCACCGGGTGGGGTAGTTTGCATGCGTTCTCCTGCAACATTGTTGCTTAATCAAATAAATACGGCTTTTGTTAAAGCAAATGAATATTGAACATGCAGGGTAAATCAGCTCTTAGGCTGGGATGTATAGGCAAAAGGTCGTGCATGGTTGTTTTTAATACAGTTAATCTGACAATCAGCTTTATGTTAAAATTATAAAACTACACGAAATGATTTAAAATTAATATAAATCAATGGCTTGTTTTTATTTTTTAAAGAATTTGATCACTGTTTATAGCGGGAAATAGTGTTAATGGCAGGTTATTATCCTTTAGTCTTAGTGGCTGTGAAAGCCGTTTTATTTCAAGCTATTTGCTTGCAGGAGCCGTTAATATTGTTTTATTTGTGGTGGAATAATACTTCTGTTACTTTCTGATTGTTAATAACAATAAAGAATAGACATGCAACTCAACTCCCCTAAATCAATTGGTATTTTACTTGGTACGCTTTACGGCATATTTATGCGGCTGTTTATAGAGCTACTTGATACTTATAATTTAAGTAGCCTAGTCTCTATATCATTTATGTTTTTAGTGCCCGTTGCAATTGGTTATATTCGTGTTCACTTTGAATTTAAGAGCTCAAAAACCTTAACTAAAAGGCAAATGGTCACGATTGCTTGGCAGCCTATTTTTGTTTTTTTATTTGTAAGTGTAATTACTTTACTTGAAGGCAGTATTTGTGTGGCTATGGCTTTGCCTGCTTTTATGTTTTTTGCCAGCATTGGTGGATTACTTGCGGGTTTTGTTAGAAAGCGTGAAATAAAAAAAGCGAATAGTTCTTTATTATCAATCGCGTTGTTACCTATATTGCTCTCACCTATTGAAGTTAATTTTTTAAATTTATCAAAAACATACGAAGTAACAAATTCAATAACTATTAACGCGCCCATCAATGTTGTGTGGCAACAGTTAGCTAATGTGAGTGATATAAAACCACAGGAAGTGCCTTTTTCACTCACTCAATTAATTGGTGTACCAAAGCCATTAAAGGCAAGTATGAATGCAAGCGGTATAGGCGCTGTTCGCACAAGTACTTGGCAAAAAGGGGTTATATTTAAAGAAGTTATTACGGACTGGCAACCAAATAAACAGATGCTTTATAGATTTGACATAGACCCAGATGCTATTCCCGATGACGCACTCGATAAACACGTAAAACTTGGCGGTGAATACTTTTCTCCACTTTACGGTGGTTATCAGCTAAGTGAAGATAAAAGCGGCAATACAATTTTAACGTTAAAAACGACCGTGCAAGACAATACAAATTTTGGTATTTATTCACGAATATGGGGAGAGGTGATATTTCAAGATTTTCATCATTCACTTTTAACGTTGATGAAAAACAGAGCTGAAAAGTCACTTATCGCAACTGTTTCTTATAATTAGCTTAAATCATCATATTTTTAAAAAATATTACACACTAAAGGTTAAAAGCCTCTGCAATTGCAAAGGCTTATGTTTTAACTGCTAACTTTTACCAAATCATTTCTACAAATTCAGGATGGTCGATATACGGGTTACGATTACCTTGAAATTCAAAGGCTGCTTGGTTACGGTCAAGTTCCATTTGGCTTACAGGATCGCTGTTATGCCAGTTAAGCAGCATGGCTACAACCCAGTTCTCGAATACTTGGTTGCTTGAACCATTAAGCACTGCATTACTTGAGGTCGTTTTGGTTTGCCAAGTGCCTATTACATTTTCGTAGCGCGTTGCCATGTAAAAATAAGCGCGAGCAAAGTCACCTTTAAATTCGTCAATTGGCTCAAATACAGTACCTGAGTAATTTAATGAACTTGCGGCAGAGCCTAATTTACTTCCGTTGCTTGATGTAAATGAAGCGCTTGCTACTTCACCAAATGGGAAGTTACTACGTTTTGAGTTTACATAACCGTCGGTTGCGTAAATATGATGCACATCTGAGTTCATTGGCTCAATAGTGCCGCCAAACCAGCTTTTAGGAAATGAATGCTCACGGTTGTAACAGCCGCCTTCTCCACTATAGTTACCACATTGGTCACTCACCGCAGTATAATTGTAGCTATCTGAGCCGTTTGGTTTCTCGCTATACATATCTAAAATGCTGTTATCGTTTTCAAAGTATTTATCACGTGCAGATGAGTCGTAAAAATTCCAAATAGCCGAGTAACCCTGTGCATTATGATCTTTAATAATATTATAAAGCTCAGTTTTTAGTGCATAACCTGATAACCCTTGAGCAGTAACATAGTAGCCAGTGGGTGTTGGGTTGGTCCCGCCGCCATCACCAGAGCCACTACCTAAAGTAAATGCCGTGCTGTCTGTATTATTAAAACTTGCACCGCTAGCAAGTGCGGTAGAGCCTTGCTTAAGCGCATAACTGCCACTACCTGTTGAACAACACATGCCATCGCCGTAGCTGTCGCTAATAACAAGTGTGTAAGTACCATCAGTTAGGCATATTTGCTCATCATACTGAGTGTTTGATGCGTAACCACTGCCGTTAGCAACAGCGCTACCTTGATTGTTATTAACGGCCCAGCTAGTTTCGCTACCGTAATTATCGGTGTTAAGCGTTAAGGTAAGGCTATTGTCGGTGCAACTTGTTGATGCGTTGCCATCAGTATTTGGTAAAAAGTTATCTACGTATACGGTTTCGCTGCCATCAAATCCAATTACATCGTAAAACCTAAGCCCAATACTAATTGTTTTATCACTGCTTGCTGTATAGCTATGGCTAATTGTTTGCCATTGGTTAGTTTGTGCTTGATTTGAATAGCCTTGATAGCCATCTACATATAAGCGCGCTTTAATTTTACCTTCGGTGTGGTAAACATCAGCCGAAAAGTTATAGGTTTTACCCGCTTCTACAGCAACCTGTTGTAGTAAATCAGTGTTACTTTGCGATCCTGTTGTTACATTGACAGCAGCAGAGCTACTACCGCTTTTAACTGTACTAGTTGAGCGCGTTAAGCTGATTCCGCTATCAATAGTGCTCCAAGAGCTAGGTGTATTACCTGACCATTGTTCAAATCCGCCATTAGCTACATTGGCCATTACAGGTAATGAGCCAAGTAACAAAGCGGTACTAAGTAGTTTATTTTTATATTTCCCGTGTAACATAGTTGTTCCTATTTTTATTTTGAATGAAGAATATACCCTACATTAGTTAGGTTACAAAATTGTTAACTTAAAGTGCAGTAAAAAGCAATAATAAGTCTTTAATCTGTTTTTGAAGGTATTTTTATAAATTAATAACTAAATGGAATATCAAAGCAGATTCTATTCTTTTTTTATCTATGCTGAGCCCGTTATCCTACTAACTTAGAAAACCTCAACAGATACGCTCTGGATGAGGTAAAACTCATTTTTAACAATACACAAAGTGTGTTGTGTTTAATTTTCAGGGTTATGGGGAATCGATTCATGTTGTTAGGTCAACTAAATGCTGCGGCAAGCCCGCTATCGCAAGATCAAGTACAAAAGCTGCAAGGTTTAGTGGCTGAACTTAATCCAATTCAACAAGCGTGGGTAAGTGGTTACTTAGCTGCAAATGCTAATTCAGCTGCGTTAGGTGCTCCTACGGCAGGCGTACCGGCTGCGGGTGATGCAGCAGCGCTAACTATTTTATATGGTTCGCAAACAGGTAACGCAAAAGGTGTAGCTACCAAAATGAAAGAGCAGGCTGAGTCGCGAGGCTTAGCAGTTAAGCTTGTTAGCATGTCAGATTACAAACCAACAGCCCTGAAAAAAGAAAAGTTTTTAACTATCGTTGTATCTACTTACGGCGAAGGTGAGCCACCAGAAGACGCAGAAACACTCCACGAATTTTTAGCCACTAAAAAAGCGCCAAAACTAGACGATGTGAAAATAGCGGTTATTGGCTTAGGTGATTCTAGCTATGAGTTTTTCTGCCAGACAGCAAAAGATTTTGAAGAGCGTTTAAATAAACTCGGTGCACAAACTATCTATCAACGTGCTGATTTAGATGTAGATTACGAAGATGAAGCCGCTACGTGGATCGCCGGTGCAGTTGATGCATTTGAACCTGATTTAAAAGCGCAGCAAGAAGCCGCTGGTGGTCAAGTTGTATCAATGCCATTTGGCGCTCCTACCTCTGCAGCAAGCCAATATACAAAACAAAATCCATTTGAAGCAGAGCTATTAACTGTTCAAAAAATTACCGGTCGCGACTCGACTAAAGATGTACGTCACGTTGAAATTTCGCTTGAAGGTTCTGACATTACTTACACGCCAGGTGATTCATTAGGTGTGTACTTTTTAAATGACGATGTATTAGTTGATGAAGTACTTACACTTACTCAAATAGATGCAACAAGCATTGTAAAAGTAGGTGATGAAGAGCTAAGCGTACGCGATGCACTTATTGAAAAACTAGAGTTGACTCAGTCGTACCCAGGTTTTGTAGAAAAATACGCAACAGCAACAGGTACGCCTGAATTATTAAAGCTTGTAGAAGATAAAGCGGCAATGCGTGCGTATATTGAACCTCGCCAAATATTTGATGTAATTCGCCAAAACCCAGCAAAAATTGATGCGCAAACATTAGTAGATTGCCTACGTAAACTACAAGCTCGTTTGTACTCAATTGCATCTAGCCAAGCTGAGGTTGAAGACGAAGTACATTTAACACTAGGTCTAGTGCAGTTTGATGCATTTGATAGCGAGCATTTAGGTGGTTGTACTGGTTACTTAACTCGTCGTGCAGAAGAAGGTTGTAAAGTTAAAGTATTTAGCGAACACAACGACAATTTCCGCCTACCAACTAACGATGATACACCGGTGATTATGGTTGGCCCTGGTACGGGTATTGCGCCGTTCCGTGCATTTTTACAAGAGCGTGATTCGCGTGAAGCGCAAGGCAAAAACTGGTTGTTCTTTGGTAACCCACATTTCACTCAAGACTTTTTATACCAAGTAGAAATACAGGGTTATTTAAAATCGGGTTTACTTAACAAAGTAGATGTTGCATTTAGCCGTGACCAAGCAGAAAAAGTATACGTACAAGACAAATTACGCAGTAACAGTAAAGACGTGTTTGAGTGGTTAGAAGCCGGCGCTCACTTTTATATTTGTGGCGATGCAAATCGCATGGCAAAAGATGTACACAACGCCTTGGTTGATATCGTTAAAGAAAACACAGGCAAGAGCAATGAAGACGCAGAGCAATATTTAAAAGATTTGCGTAGCGCAAACCGCTATCAGAAAGACGTGTATTAATCACGTTTCTTATTTTATTTAACAGCTAGCAGCCGTCACTGTAACAAATTTAGGATTTAAAATGAGCGAACAAGATAAAAACGTAAAACTTTCTGATAACGAACGTTTGAAAAGAGAAAGTAACTTTTTACGTGGCACCATAGAGCAAGATTTAAAAGACGAAATTACCGGTGGTTTTACTGCCGATAACTTTCAGTTAATACGTTTTCATGGCATGTACCAACAAGATGACCGCGATATACGTGGTGAGCGTGCTAAGCAAAAGCTAGAGCCGCTACATAATGTAATGTTACGTGCACGTATGCCTGGCGGTATTATTAAGCCAGAGCAGTGGTTAGCAATTGATAAGTTTGCTGATGAAAAAACAAGCTACGGCAGCATTCGTCTAACTACGCGTCAAACGTTTCAGTTTCATGGTGTATTAAAGCCGAATATTAAAGGCATGCACCAAATGCTTAACAGCGTAGGTATAGACTCTATTGCAACTGCGGGCGATGTTAACCGTAACGTGCTTTGTACTACTAACCCAGTTGAGTCTGAGTTACACCAAGAAGCTTACGACTGGGCTGCAAAAATTTCTGAACATTTATTACCAAAAACGAAAGCGTATGCTGAAATTTGGCTAAATGGCGAAAAGGCAGAAACCACAGAAGAGCCAATTTTAGGATCTAACTACTTACCGCGTAAATTTAAAACAACGGTAACCATTCCGCCTAATAACGAAGTTGATGTGCATGCGAATGACTTAAACTTTGTGGCAATTGCTGATAACGGAAAGCTTGTTGGCTTTAACGTGCTTGTTGGTGGTGGCCTTGCCATGACTCACGGCGATACAGCAACTTATCCGCGTAAGGCTGATGACTTTGGCTTTATTACGCTCGAAGATACCTTAAAAATTGCAGAGCATGTTGTATCTGTGCAGCGCGATTGGGGTAATCGTTCAAACCGTAAAAATGCAAAAACTAAATACACATTAGACCGTGTTGGCGTTGATGTATTTAAAGCAGAAGTTGAAAAGCGCTCAGGCGTTACGTTTGCACCAAGCCGTCCGTTTGAGTTTACTCATCGTGGCGATCGCATTGGTTGGGTTGAAGGCATTGATGGTAAGCACCACTTAACGCTATTTATTCAAAGTGGTCGTATTTTAGACTACCCAGGCAAGCCGCTTAAAACAGGTTGTCGTAAAATCGCAGAAGTTCACCAAGGTGACATGCGTATGACGGCAAACCAAAACTTAATTATTGCTGGCGTACCTGCAGATCAAAAAGCCGTGATTGAAGAGATTGCACGTAGCCATGGCCTGATTGACGACAAAGATTCGCAGCAGCGTAAAAATTCTATGGCGTGTGTTTCACTGCCAACGTGCCCACTTGCAATGGCCGAAGCAGAGCGTTACTTACCAAGCCTAGTAGAAAAAACTGAAGCATTACTTGCCAAGCACGGTATACCAGATGACAGCATTATTATGCGCGTTGTAGGTTGCCCTAACGGTTGTGGCCGCGCAATGCTTGCAGAAGCTGGTTTAGTGGGTAAAGGCCCAGGTAAGTACAACGTTTACCTAGGTGGTAATTTAGAAGGTACACGTATTCCTAAATTGTACCTTGAGAACGTAGGCGAAGACGTTTACCTAGAAGCATTCGATAAGCTCATTGGGCAATGGGCAAAAGAGCGTAACGATGGTGAGTGTTTTGGTGACTTTGTTATACGCAAAGGCATAGTTGCTGAAGTAAAAGTATCAGTAACCGATTTTCACGCTTAATTAAATACCAGCGCCAAAGCGCTGGTGAGGTTTGGAATTTACCATGAGTGAATTTAAAAACATTTTACAGCTAGATAAACAAAGCCAAGCGGCTATGTTAGCTGATGCTAATGGTTTGCTAGCGAATATGAGCGCAGAACAGCGTGTTGCATGGGCGCTTGATAACTTGCCTAATACGGCTTTTTTATCATCTAGCTTTGGTATTCAAGCGGCAGTAATGCTGCATTTAATGACCTCACAACGTCCAGATATTCCCGTTGTATTAACCGATACAGGCTATTTATTTCCTGAAACGTATCAGTTTATTGAACAAATGAGTGAGCGTTTATCACTTAACTTAAAGGTGTATAGAGCGCAGCTAAGCCCAGCATGGCAAGAAGCTAAGTTTGGCAAGTTGTGGGAGCAAGGCGAGGACGGCATTAAGCAATATAACCAGCTTAATAAAGTTGAGCCGATGTCCCGCGCACTTAAAGAGATCGAAGCGGGCACGTGGTTTAGTGGTTTGCGTCGCGATCAATCATCTACACGTGCTGATAAACAGTTTGTAGAAATAAGCCGTGGTACCGTTAAAGTGTACCCGATTATTGAATGGTCTAACCGCGACGTGTATCAGTACCTGACTAAGCATGATTTACCTTATCACCCATTATGGGAACAAGGTTATGTGTCGATGGGTGACGTACATACAACACGTAAGTTAGAACCAGGAATGACAGAGGAAGAAACTCGCTTTTTTGGTTTAAACCGAGAGTGCGGACTGCACATGGATGGTGACGGTATTTAACGTCACTACGATGTAGTTAAATCGCAAATAAAAACGCAGCTTCGGCTGCGTTTTTATTTTCTTTTATTCGGGTACAAAAAATTGCCTAATTAAGTATTTTTTATTAGACTCAAAGCATTAAAGGATTAATTAAAGCAGGAACGCTATGAAATACTTTACCTACTTAGCTATATCAATTATGGCTATTGCAGTCATCTCTTTGTTTTATTTAAAAAAGCCCGATGGTCAAACATGGCTTTCTGCATCATCAATTAGCAGTGAATCTCAGCAAATTAAAGAAAGAATGGTCGCGCTATCTAGCAGTACTTTGGACCAAGCAGTGCAGGGCGTTCAGCAAGCTGGCGATAAAATTGCGAGCAGTATTTCTGATGAACCAATTGCTGCAAATGCTACCTCAAGTGGTAAAATTTTTAAGTGGCAAGACGAAACAGGCCAATGGCACTTTTCTGATACACCTAACCCGCATGTAAAAAGTATTGAAGTAAAACTCGATCCTAAAGATATTACAGTTATTGCTGCAGAAGACACGTCTATTTTAAATACCTCTTCAACTCCAAACACAATATCGGCTGCACCAGAGGGGATCAGTATTTTGAACCCAGATTCGGTTAAAAAGCTATTTAATGACGCCGAAAATGTAAAAGACAAACTAGAAAAACGTAATAAAGAAATTAATAATTTAAGTGCACTTTAATTATTTAGAGTGAGTGCTTTTATGGTTTTTTAAATAACGTTTTTCGGCTTCCATCAATAATACTGTTAAATATATTTTAGTGGGAAGCGACAGCAGCACGCCTACAGCAATGCATGCCGTCGCTGTAATTATTCCTTTAATACCATGCTCGACAGTAAAGTAGTTCGACACAATTAAAGTATGGCCAGTCACGATAAGGCACAACCCAAGCATTATTGATGTTTTAAGCAGCCTAATTATCATTGTTTGCGACATAGTTACCTCAGTAGGCATGCTTTAAATGCTTAGCATTGATTTAAGACAACAAACAGCACACATAAAAAAGCCCAGCTTATTACTAAACTGGGCTTTTAAATGTATTAACTACTGTTTTTATTAGTCGAGCATATTACGCAGTACATATTGTAAAATGCCGCCGTGTTTGTAGTAATCCCACTCTTTAGGGGTATCAATACGTACGTCTGCACTCAAGGTTACTTTTTTACCTTCGGCATTTGTGGCAATAACGGTAACTTCATCGGTTTTATCGTACAGGCCATCAATATCAAATTGTTCTTGCCCTGTTAACCCGTGTGACTCGTAGCTTTCACCTTCTTTAAATTGCAGCGGTAATACACCCATACCAATTAAGTTAGAGCGATGAATACGTTCGTAGCTTTGTGCTACAACCGCTTTAACGCCTAGTAAAAGTGAGCCTTTGGCCGCCCAGTCACGAGATGAACCCGTACCGTATTCCTTACCCGCTAAAATAATGAGTGGCGTATTGTTTTTTTGGTACTCCATAGCTGCATCGTAAATGCTTGCTAAATCGTTTTCTGGTTGTGTACGTGTTACACCGCCCTCAGTACCCGGGGCAAGTAAATTTTTAAGACGTACATTGGCAAACGTGCCGCGCATCATTACTTCGTGATTACCACGGCGTGAGCCATACGAGTTAAATTGCGACTTTTCTACACCTTTCTCTTGCAAGTACAAACCTGCTGGCGCTTCTGCTTTAATAGCACCCGCTGGAGAAATATGGTCAGTTGTTACTGAATCCCCAAGTTTAGCTAAACAACGTGCACCTTCAATAGAAGGAATGCCCGGTGGTTCTACTTTCATACCATCAAAAAAGGGTGCTTTTTTAATGTAGGTAGATGCATCATCCCAATCGTAAAGTTTGCCATCCGGTATTTTAATTTGCTGCCAACGGCTATCGCCTTCGTAAACGTTAGCGTAGCTTTTTTCAAACATTTCTTTAGTTACGGTTTCTTTAACTAAGTCACTTACTTCTTTAACGCTTGGCCAAATGTTTTTAAGGTAAATATCGTTACCGTTAGCATCTTGAGCAAGGGGTTCGTTGTATACGTCAATATCGGTTCTACCTGCAATGGCATAAGCTACGACAAGCGGAGGAGAGGCTAAAAAGTTCATTTTAACATCTTGGTGAATACGCCCTTCAAAGTTACGGTTACCCGATAAAATAGAGCTCACTACTAATTTATGTTTTTGAATCGCGTCTGATATTTCAGTTGCAAGTGGCCCTGAATTACCAATACACGTAGTACAGCCGTAGCCAACTAAGTTAAAGCCTAGGCTTTCTAGGTCATCCATCAGGCCTGCTTTTTCTAGGTAGTCGGTAACTACTTTTGAGCCTGGAGCAAGTGATGTTTTAACCCAAGGTTTTACATTAATGCCTAACTGTTTCGCTTTTTTAGCAACCAAACCAGCAGCTAAAATAACACTTGGATTAGAGGTGTTGGTACAGCTGGTAATTGCGGCAATAACACAAGCGCCATCGTTTAGCTCAAACTCTTGGCCTTTAAATTTAACCTTAGCGGCACCCATAAACTGCGCTTCGTTAACTGGCTCATCTGGATTTGTTGTCGGCCCTTCACTCTCAATACGAGCTTGTTCTTCATCGCTTTTATCGCGACGAGCCATACGTTCGTCTTGGAAGCCTTTTAAATGATCGCCAATAACTTTGCCAGCTTCGTTTAAGGCAATTCTATCTTGTGGGCGTTTAGGGCCTGCAAGGCTTGGTACAACGTCATCTAATTTAAGCTCAAGTGTATCGGTATAATTAGCTTCGTCGCCATCGTTACGCCATAAGCCTTGATGCTTAGCGTAATCTTCAATTACTTTTAAGTGTTTTTCGTCGCGGTTTGTTAAGCGAAGGTAGTTAATGGTCTCATCATCAATTGGGAAAATACCACACGTAGCGCCGTATTCTGGTGCCATATTGGCTATGGTTGCTCTATCGGCAAGTGGTAGGTCGGCAAGGCCGTCACCATAAAATTCTACAAATTTACCCACTACCCCATGATTACGCAGTATTTCGGTTACTGTTAACACTAAATCGGTTGCGGTAGTACCTTCAGGTAAACGTCCGCTTAGCTTCATACCTACTACTTGTGGAATGAGTAAGCTAATTGGCTGACCAAGCATGGCTGCTTCAGCTTCAATGCCGCCTACACCCCAACCAAGCACGCCTAAGCCATTAATCATGGTGGTGTGAGAGTCAGTCCCTACAAGCGTATCTGGGTAAGCGAATTTTTTGCCGTCGCGCTCTTCATTAAAAACAACGCGCGCTAAGTATTCTAGGTTTACTTGGTGAACAATACCGGTTGCTGGTGGCACTACTTTTAAATTATCAAAAGCGGTTTGTCCCCAACGTAAAAATTCATAACGTTCTTTATTTCGGTCGTACTCAAGTTTTGCATTTAAATCAAATGCACCATCATTTCCGTAGCCATCTACTTGTACCGAATGGTCAATCACAAGTTCAGCAGGCGATAACGGGTTTATTTTTGCAGGATCTCCACCTAGCTTTTCCATTGCGTCACGCATCGCGGCTAAATCTACAATAGCGGGTACGCCGGTAAAATCTTGCATAACAACACGGGCGGGGGTAAAGGCAACTTCAGATGCAGGCTTTGCTTGAGGATCCCAATTAAGAAGGGCTTGAATGTCTTGTTCTTTTATATTTACGCCATCTTCGTTACGAAGAAGGTTTTCAAGTAGTACTTTTAAGGAAAAGGGCAATCGTTTCGCTTTGTCGCCAAGTCCTTTTAGAGAATGAATATGATATTGCTCACCATTTATTGTGAGCTGATGTTGGGTATCGAAACTATTATTCATTATTTGCCCCTTTATGAATTATAAAAATGTTTTGAAGAGTGACCTCTGTAGTGTTCGAGTTGCAAAGTACATACCAGTGTAAAAAATCGCGTTTAGAGAACGAATTTTATACAGTTATTATAGTAGAGATGATGCTGAAAAATTTAATTTCAAGAGATGATTTAAAAGAAGAGATAGGGTCAAAAGTTATTTCGACCCTTATTAATTACTGTAACCAACCTTGTTGCTTACCTTTAATACTCAAGCAAAGTAAAGCGATGGCAATAATGATTACAAAAATAGGCATAAATACAGCACTTGCGCCAAGCAGCTCAATACTGTTTATAACCACAAAATTATAATATTGCTGAATTAAAATAGCGCCGAGCGATAGCGAAAAAGTAGGTGTTGCCAGCGCGTTTTTAGCAAGTAAAAACAGACAACCCAAAGTGCTTCCAAATACAGCTACAGCAAATGCAATGGTTGACCAAAGAGGGATGTCAGAGTGGGCAGCTTGTTGATCTAACGGAAGTTTACCTATCATTTCGGGTGTCATCATCATGTGCATAGCAAATGCAATAACGCCAAGTAAGTTCCATACGAGTGCCGCCCATACAACGGGTTTAAACCAATTTTTAGGTGTGTTTACAGACATTTTATAACCTTGTTTTTATTATTAATTAGGTTATTAAAGAGTAAAAAGGCCAACTATACAAGTTGGCCTTTTTATATAAAAAGAGTGCTTTTAAATGCTTAACCAAATGAAATAGGACGACGACCTGTTTTATCATCTACTTTTGGTTTTTTAGTTCGCTTACGCTTACTTTTAGCTGGTTGATTTGTTGGTTGTGGTGCAACTTGCTTTGACTCTGCTTGAGTTTGTACCGCAGGTTTTTCTACAGGGATTGCATCTTCACTTAGTGAGAGTTTAAAAAACTCACCATCAAACTCTAGTACATCACCACTGTATAATTTTTTCCGTTTAATTGTACAAATTTCATGGTTAACACCCACATAGCCTTCAGTAATTAGGTTTTTAGCTTGGCCGCCACCTTCAACTAAGTTTAGTACTTTTAATAATTTACAGAGCTCAATCGGCTCTTCTTCTAATTCTATTTCTATGTATTCTTCGTTCATATTTGCTCTCGGTGGGGTAACGCACAAGCTGTAGTATAAAGGCTTGCAGCTACTTTTGCACCAAAGCAAGTAACTTTAGCTAATTGTAATAGGGAAATAACGACGAAAGTTTTTATGTATTTTATCTGTCTTTAAAAAAACTGAAGCAATTGAAGAGTAATCTTTGCAGCAGTTAATTTTACGTATGGCCTGCTAATTGCTAAAACTTTGGCGGAATAAATATTTTTCATTAAATGGAGTAGGAAATGGGCGTAAGATTAGCAATGAAAAAAGAGCTAATGGGATTAGATAATTCAGGTATGTTAACTGCTGACGATGTTAGAGAGCACCTTGCTAATTCTGTAAAAAAGCAAGCTGATCAAGGTGAGCGCGGTTTTTCTGTAATTTCAAAATTCAATGATACCCATAGCCGTTTAGTTAGTGGTGATGCCACGAGAAAAACAAAACTTGAATTTGAACGTCATCGTTTATTTAAAGAAGTTTTATATACTCGCAAAAGTGTTGATGCTTGGTTAGATAGCCAAATTAGCTGATTTGCTATTTATCAAAAATATAGTTTTAGTGTGCTTAGCCATTTTATTAAGTACGTGTCAGTAACCGACTGCATATATTTATACATAAACGTTGAGTGCAACTCAAAGGTAGCAGCTAGAATCAACTTGGGGATATAAACAGTCTCTAACCGTGGATTTCTATATGCTCGCTTAATTTGGCAATGCGCAGGCTCATACCTTCAATAATTCGGTCTTTAATTTTTTCGCGGATAACATTAGGTAAGCGGGTGAGTGCTTCAGGGGTAATGGCAAGTACTATGGTGTCGGTTTTAGCGCGAGCACTGGTACTGCGCTCTCGGTTATTTATAAAGGCACCTTCACCTATAAATTCACCGGGCTCTATAGTGCCAAGTTCTAGTAAATGGTTATGCTTAAATACTAATAATGCGCCGCTAAGTACAATGTACAAGCGCTTGTCGTTATCGTATTGCTTAAATAAAAATTGATGCTGACTTACTAAATATAACAGGCCGAACGACTCCAATAAGACTTGGCGCTCGCTGAGCGTAAATTCTTTAAAAAAGTGCAGCCTGTTTATAATTTCCATTTGTTTGAATAATGGAATATGTTCGATTAGCTTCATCAATAACCAAA
Source organism: Pseudoalteromonas sp. SG43-4 (assembly GCF_014164325.1). Classification (NCBI taxonomy): domain Bacteria; kingdom Pseudomonadati; phylum Pseudomonadota; class Gammaproteobacteria; order Alteromonadales; family Pseudoalteromonadaceae; genus Pseudoalteromonas; species Pseudoalteromonas sp. SG43-4. The sequence continues at coordinate 25,265 of NZ_JACJFB010000013.1, forward strand.
TGTGTTAAAAGCGTTTAATCAGCTAATATTGCGCTCTTTTAATTTTCGGGTCAACGTGTTGCGTCCCCAACCAATTTTTATAGCAGCATCTTGTTTATGACCAGAGCAATTAGCCAGGGCTGTTTTTATTAAGCGAGTTTCTAGTTGAGCTTGAATGTCAGGCCAAATATTTTCTTTGCCTTTTTTTAGCTCTTGATTAAGCCATTGTTGAAACGCATCTAACCAATCACCTTCTTCTTGGGTTGGTGAAGCATCCAGAATTTCCGGCGGTAAATCTTGCTCGCTTACAAGCTCACCCGGTGCCATAACTGTCAGCCAGCGACAGGTGTTTTCTAATTGGCGTACATTACCTGGCCAATTAAATAAACGTAATTGCTCAGTCGCTTTAGGGCTCAGTACTTTACTTTCTACTTGTAGCTCTTTAGCGCTTTTATGTAAAAAGTGTTGCGATAAGCTTTCTATATCTTCAGTACGCTCTCGAAGAGCAGGTAAACGTAGGCGCACAACATTAAGACGATGAAATAAATCATCCCTAAACTTGCCTTGTTTAACTAAATCTTCAAGGTTTTGGTGCGTAGCTGCAATAATGCGTACGTCCACTTTTATACTTTGATGGCCACCAACGCGATAAAATTCACCATCGGCAAGAACGCGTAATAAACGTGTTTGCACATCAAGTGGCATATCACCAATTTCATCTAAAAATAGTGTACCGCCATTGGCTTGCTCAAAGCGGCCTTTACGTACGCTATCGGCGCCCGTAAACGCGCCTTTTTCGTGGCCAAATAACTCTGACTCAACAAGCTCTTTTGGAATGGCCGCCATGTTAAGTGCAATAAATTGATTTTCTTTACGTGGGCTATGGTTGTGCAGGGCGCTGGCGACAAGTTCTTTACCTGTGCCAGATTCACCATTTATTAATACGCTCATGCTAGAGGCCGATAGTTTACCTATCGCTCTAAACACTTCTTGCATAGCGGGTGCTTCACCAATAATGTGGGCACTTTTTGGTGGAGCTTGCTTTCGCTTAGTTTTTTTAGTGGAGTTTGCTCTGCATGCGCTTTCGACTAGCGCCACTGCTTCGTTTAAATCAAACGGCTTAGCTAGGTATTCAAAAGCACCTTTTTGGAATGCATTAACTGCAGAGTCCAAATCTGAGTGGGCAGTCATTATAATAACTGGCAGCCCAGGGTTTTGCTCTGCTATAAGCTCAAGCAACGCCATGCCATCCATACCAGGCATTCGTACGTCCGAAACTAAAACAGTAGGTTGACTAAACTTTAATGCGCTTAATACATCTTGCGCATTAGCAAAGCTTTCTGCGTTAAACCCTGCACGGGTTAGTGCTTTTTCAAGTACAAATCGAATAGAAGCATCATCATCTACAAGCCAAACTGTTTTCATGCAAACTCCAAACATTAATCTGCAAAGGGCAGATAGATATTAAATTCAGTATGTCCAGGCCAGCTATCACATTCTATATAGCCATCATGTTGATCTATCAGCGTTTGCGCTATTGAGAGTCCTAACCCTGAGCCATCTTCTTTATTGGTGATCATAGGGTAGAACAGTGTTTCACGTACACTGGGATCAATACCTGGTCCGTTATCAGATATTTGGATCAACAAGGCTTTTTTAGGTGCTTTACCTGGGCGACGATGCTGATGATTAATGCGGGTTTTTATTGTTATTTCACCGCCATCTACAAGCGCCTGCTGAGCATTTCGAACAATGTTTAATACTACTTGCTGAATTTTACCTTGATCAATGTATACATCAGGTATGCTTGGGTCGTAATCCTTAACCAAGCTAATGTTAGAACAATTATCTAACGTACTTAGTCGTGCAACTGATTCAAGTGATTGATGTATATTGCCATACGATTTTTGCGGAAGCTGATTTGGCCCTAAAAGCCTATCTACTAATTCACGTAATCGGTCAGCTTGCTCAATGATAAGTTCAGCACATTGGTCTCTTTCTTGTTGATCAACCTCATACTGCAATAACTGCGCCGCTCCGCGAATTCCACCTAAAGGATTTTTAATTTCGTGAGCTAAGCCTCTTATTAGATTTCGGGCTGCTTGGTATTGATGCATTTGATTAGACGCTTGGTCGTGCTTAATTTCGTCATCGGTTTGGCGCCACTCAAATAAAATATAAAGTGAGCCATCAAACTTAATTTGTCGTGTACTTACGGCTACTTTTGCATGGCGAGAATCGCTAAAAACCACGTCAGCTCTGTGCTGCTGGCAATCTACACCTTCAACTAATGAGTATTGTTCTATACGCTGCAAATCGATTGAATGGTAATTAAAAAGACTATCGAAAGGCTGATCTAATAGGCGCTTGTTACCAAGGCCAAGCAGTTCGCTAGTACTGGTATTGGCATAGACAACGGAGAAGTTTTTATCAAGCAACATGATAGCGGTTGTTTGATTTTGCCAAATAGCATCGAGTAGCTCAGGGCTAAAGTTTTTATTATTAATCATAGCTGCACCATTTTAGTGCGTGGATATTTACAAGCAAGTTATATAGTAAAATACACTGCTGCACGTTTAGTAATGCCCCAATTTAGTTACTTAGGTTTAGCCCTTTTCGGTGCATAAAAAATATGCAGGGCTCACTTATAGCAATAACTTGGTTTTTACTATTAAAAAGCTTTAATTGTAGTGTGTGCTCACCACGTTCTACATCTCTTATTGCAAAGGTTGAACTGTCACTGGCTGGGCCATGTGCTTTGCCATCAATAAAAAGTTGTATAGTAAAACCAGTTTCAAAGCGTGGTTTTATTCGGCTAGTAACATAAACAGTGCCGGTATTTTCACGAATAGTCTGGTTATGATCAGGTGAGGAAATGGCAATACTAAAGGCCGCTTGTTGGGGCTGGGGTTGCTCGTCAAAAATGTCAGTATTTGTTGCAGGCATATTAAGATCTTGGCTGGTAAGCTTTACCTCTTTAGCACCTTTATGAGGGGTGTCAGAGAACACTAATACGCCATTTTTATCTTTCCAAGCGTATATCTTTGTTTCACCAGCGTAACCATAATTGCTTAATCCTAAAGCAATTAATAGTAATAAAATCTTGTTGTTCACTCTGCAGCCCTGCATTTTTGTCGGTAACTTAACTTTAGTGGAGATTGATTAATTTTACCATTAAAAAAGCCCGCAAAGCGGGCTTGAGAACACACATATTTTATACAGCTAAATTAACAGCTGTAGTACATTTCAAACTCAACTGGGTGAGTTGTCATGTTAAGCTTTTCAACTTCTTTAGATTTAAGTTCGATGTAAGCATCGATTAAGTCGTCAGTGAATACGCCACCTTGAGTTAAGAATTCACGGTCTGCGCTAAGTGCAGATAGTGCTTCGTCAAGTGATGCTGCAACAGTTGGGATTTCTGCTGCTTCTTCAGCTGGTAGGTCATATAAATCTTTATCCATAGCATCGCCAGGGTGGATCTTGTTTTTGATACCATCAAGGCCAGCCATAAGCATTGCTGAGAAAGCAAGGTATGGGTTAGCAGTTGGATCAGGGAAGCGTACTTCAATACGACGACCTTTTTCAGATGGAACCACTGGGATACGGATTGATGCAGAACGGTTACGTGCAGAGTATGCAAGCATAACTGGTGCTTCAAAACCTGGTACTAAACGTTTGTACGAGTTAGTAGAGGCATTTGCAAAAGCGTTAATTGCTTTAGCATGCTTGATGATACCGCCAATGTAGTAAAGCGCATCTTCAGAAAGGCCGCCGTACTTATCACCAGCAAAAAGGTTTACACCATCTTTAGCAAGTGACTGGTGACAATGCATACCAGAACCGTTATCACCAACAACTGGCTTAGGCATAAACGTTGCTGTTTTACCGTATAAGTGAGCCATATTATGGATAACATATTTCATTTCTTGAATTTCATCCGCTTTTAATACCATTGTATTAAAGCGAGTAGCAATCTCGTTTTGACCTGCTGTTGCAACTTCGTGGTGATGTGCTTCTACTACTTGGCCCATTTCTTCTAGAACTAGACACGTAGCTGAACGCCAATCTTGGAAGTCATCAACAGGAGCAACTGGGAAGTAACCGCCTTTAATACCTGGACGGTGACCTGTGTTGCCATCTGCATATTCTTTATCTGAGTTCCAAGCAGCTTGCTTAGAATCAATTTTGTACATAGAACCAGACATATCTGATTTGTATTTAACGTCGTCAAATACGAAAAACTCTGGCTCAGGGCCAAATAAAACTGTATCTGCAATACCTGTAGAGCGCATGTAATCTTCAGCACGCTTAGCAACAGAACGCGGGTCGCGCTCATAACCTTGAAGTGTTGAAGGCTCTACTACGTCACAACGTACGATTAATGTTGATTCTTCAGTGAAAGGGTCTAGTTTGATTGATTCAGCAACTGGCATTAATACCATGTCTGATTCGTTTATGCCTTTCCAGCCTGCAATTGAAGAACCGTCAAACATTTTACCGTCTTCAAAAAAGTCTTCATCAACTTGGTGATGAGGAATAGATACATGTTGTTCTTTACCCTTAGTGTCAGTAAAGCGTAAATCAATGAACTTAACGTCATTTTCTTTAATAAAATCTAAAACCGATTGTGACATGTGTCCTCCAACTATTGGGTTTTGTTATTGCTGCATAATTGCTTTGGGATTTACTAAGCTGATTTTGTGCCATTTTTATAACTAGCTGTTTATAAATTAAAAAAATATCGTTGCATCAAAATGGAATGTACAAACGCACTATGTTGGTGCGTAAATTTTCCTTTTTGGTGCAAAATTTACAGGGCACAATTTGCTGCTAATTTAATCGCTCGGAAATAGCATAACCTAAATGCAAAAGAGTACCAAAAAGATCAGCAAAATAGCCAAAAAGGCTGTTTTTCAAAAAAAATTTGAAATTTAATTCATATAATTGTCATATATAAAACAGATACTTAGTAAAAGTATTGAGAAAGTTTTGAAATTTATATTGGATAAACTTTCATCCATGTCATTAATGAGGGATAATATGCGCCCTTTTAAATCCTATGCTGGGACATCTCGCGAAAGCGTGGATGAGTGCGTAGATCTTGCAGGATCAATGAGAATTTAATTTCTCTGAGTAAATATATGAGCATCGAACAGTTAAGAAATATAGCGATTATCGCGCACGTTGACCATGGTAAAACAACACTGGTTGACAAACTACTTGAGCAATCAGGTACATTAGAAACACGCGGCGGTAACGAAGAGCGCGTGATGGACTCAAACGACATTGAGAAAGAACGTGGTATTACCATTTTGGCTAAAAACACAGCCATTTCTTGGAATGACTACCATATCAATATCGTAGATACCCCGGGACACGCCGATTTCGGTGGTGAAGTTGAACGCGTACTTTCGATGGCTGACTCAGTATTATTACTTGTTGATGCTCAAGAAGGTCCAATGCCGCAAACGCGTTTCGTTACGCAAAAAGCATTCGCGCAAGGCTTAAAGCCAATCGTCGTTATCAATAAAATTGATAAGCCAGGCGCTCGTCCAGATTGGGTTATGGATCAAATCTTTGATTTATTCGACAACCTTGGTGCGACTGACGAACAGTTAGACTTTAAAGTAATCTACGCTTCAGCAATCAACGGTTGGGCAACACTAGATTTAGACGAACCATCAGACAACATGGAACCTATGTTCAAGATGATCGTTGAAGAAGTATCACCACCGGATGCAGATCCTGAAGGTGACTTCCAAATGCAAATTTCTCAACTAGATTACAACTCTTATGTTGGTGTAGTTGGTATTGGTCGTATTAAACGTGGTTCTGTTGCTCCTAACCAACAAGTTACTATTATCAGTGCTGATGGCACTACACGTAATGGTAAAATTGGTGCAGTACAAAGCTACCTAGGTCTTGAGCGTATCGAAACTGATAGAGCTTACGCTGGTAACATCGTAACTGTAACAGGTATTGGTGAGCTTAAGATTTCTGATACAGTTTGTTTCCCAGGAAACGTTGAAGCATTACCACCACTAAGTGTTGATGAGCCAACTGTAACAATGACATTCTCTGTAAATAACTCACCTTTCTGTGGTAAAGAAGGTAAGTTTGTAACGTCACGTAATATCCGTGAGCGTTTAGACAAAGAATTAGTACACAACGTAGCACTTCGCGTTGAAGATACTGCTAGCCCAGATAGCTTCCGTGTTTCTGGTCGTGGTGAATTACACCTAGGTATCTTAATTGAAAACATGCGTCGTGAAGGTTACGAGCTTTCAGTTTCTCGTCCAGAAGTTATCTTACGTACTGTAGATGGCGTTCTAGAAGAACCGTTTGAAACAGTGACTATTGACTGTCAAGAAGAGCATCAAGGTTCTGTTATGGAACAAGTTGGCCTACGTAAAGGTGAACTTACTAACATGACTCCAGATGGCAAAGGCCGTATGCGTTTAGACTTCATGATCCCAAGCCGTGGTTTAATTGGTTTCCAAACTGATTTCATGACGCTTACTTCGGGTTCTGGTCTTATGTACCATACGTTCGATCATTATGGTCCTCATAAAGGTGGCGCTATCGGTGTTCGTAAGAACGGCGTAATGATTGCAAACGCAACTGGTAAAGCACTTACTAACGCATTATTCAACTTACAAGAGCGCGGCCGTTTATTCATCGGTCACGGTGTTGAAGTATACGAAGGTATGGTTATCGGTATTCATAACCGTGATAACGACCTTACAGTTAACGCCCTTAAAGGCAAGCAGTTAACTAACGTACGTGCATCTGGTACTGATGAAGCGCAAACGCTTTCTCCGCACCTTAACTACTCACTTGAGCAAGCGCTTGAGTTCATCGATGATGACGAGCTAGTTGAAGTTACTCCACTAAACATTCGTATCCGTAAGAAACACCTTACAGAAAACGAACGTAAACGTGCGGGTCGTGCACCTAAGTCATAATCTATTAATTTAGAATAATGATTTTAAAAGCCGCTGTATTGCAAAATACAGCGGCTTTTTTGTGAATAATAGTTAGCGAGAAAAGAGCTGTAAGCTCTCAGGTTAGAAGAACATCGCGGTTGGTTCGATACCGTTAAACAGTTTTTAATATTGAACCTAAAAAAGGTATTAAGTTATTATCAAAGCTATATTTAATATGTGCGAGTAAGCTAGTGTGAATACCGAAAATGAAATGAAGGCAAAACTAGAGATAGAACATATTGCTGAACTGCAAAAATATAAAGATGAATTTGAAACGTTAGGAAAAAATGATTGGGGCTTGAAAGATCTCATATCAATTTTTTTACCGTTTGTTTTGTTATCAATTGCTAATAGCTTCTATGATATTGAAACTGAATTATTTCAAATAATATGTTTTATTTTTCTTGCTTCAGCTATGGTGCAGGGAATGATTAGGGAGCAAACCAAAAAAACAAATCGCAGAATTGATTTGCTTCTTAAAATTATTAAACATGAGCAAAAGGGTGGCTGAAATTAGCTTTATATTAGGGCGCAGCGCTCTTTGTCTAAGCAAAAACGTGCTTGAGAATTAAATAATCGATATTGCAAAGTCTATGTTTTTGTTGGTAGGATATTTTTCGTTGGGTTTCGCTTCGCTCAACCCAACCTACTTATTGGTGTTGGGGGCTTACTTTTTAGGGAGTAGGGTTATTTTGCCAAATACGTCGGCATCTATAAAACCACGATTTCTGTCGCCATTTACCGGCTGTACTTCGTGTGAGCCCATAAAATGCTCGCGCACCTCACTGCCATCGTTATCGCAATACGCTAACATAAAGCCGATTACTTGCTTTTCGCTAAGTGTAAGTGGGGTGTTTTTAGCACCTTCTTTATAATCATTAGGGTAGATCTTTATCGCTACTTCCCAGGTGATGTTAAAAGGCGCGGTGGTATTGCGCTTCCAGTTACTAACTAGGTGGTCGGTATACAAATGGGCTTTTTTATCAGGTCCGTAATCGGCAGCTTGGTTATCAAGGCCAATATGGTACGCCAATGCGGTGTGATTAAATTGATGATTACCGCCCGATGCATCGCTATCAATAAATACTTCAAGCGCATCGTCATCCCAATATTTATAGGTTGGATCTGCGTGTGTATCTATTAGAACATCATCCACAATATCGGCTTGTAGGTATAAATAGTTTTGATCCCACAATAAACGATAACGCCCTTTAAAGTCGGCATCGTTTGATGGCAGTGTACCATCCATTAGATAAGGCATGTCGTGCCAAGCGGCTTTATCCCATACGCTTTCTGATACGCCATCAATAGTAATTGGAGTTGATGTATGTTCAACATCAATAGCCATTGATGGCGTGCTTAATAAAAAGCTTAAGGCGAGTGCTAATTTCTTCATTAATCTCTCAATTTTATTGTCGATTCGTCTTAATGTAATAACAATCTTAAAACAGCTAAGTAAATAGTTACAGTGAAATACTTTCGCCTTCGTTTAAAATATACAGCGGTACTTTTGAATCCATTTTATTGTACATATGCAATAAGCGAAGTAAGGCTGAATGACTGCTGTGGTCGCCCATTTTCCAACTTGAGTTACCGTATCCCCACGGTATCATTACTTTGCAGTTAAGCTCTTGTGCTGCGTTGAGCGCGTCTTCTGGTGTGGTGTGAACGTAACGATAAAATTTACCACTTTCTTTACTGTAGTAAGAAGCGATTGGGATTAAGCATACATCTATATCGCCATATTTTTGCTGTATGTCTTTAAAATGTTTTGAGTAGCCTGTATCGCCTGCAAAAAATAAGGTGCTACCGTTTTGTTCAAGCAGCCAGCCATTCCATAAGTCTTTATTGTTATCTTCGTAAATAAAGGGCACTAATACGCGAGCGCTAAAATGATGAGCTGGCACGGCGTTAATAACTAAGTCGTCAATGTTGGTTGTTGAGTACCACGGCATTTCGCTAATGTTAAAACCGCCGGTAGGGAAGTTGTCGGCCATCCCGAGTGGTGTTAAATAGCGAGGTTTATTGCCAATGCTTTGTATGTCGGCTTTATTAAAATGATCGTAATGAATATGCGAATACATTACCGCATCAATATTTTCGAGTTCTTGCTCACTAGGCCAAGCGCCTGCTTTACGATAAATGCCACCGCCGAGTTTAAAGCCAAGTGCGACTGGAGAATCAAACTGATTTTTTACCGGATCAAACAGCACACTTTGACCATTTGGTGTGTTAATTACAAAACTAGCGTGGCCAAGCCAGCGCACAGTATAGCCAGTGCTAAGCTGTGGTTTAGTTTGCTTGCCTTGGTACTGGCAGTTTTCGCTGCCGGTTTTACATAGTAAGTCTGGGTGAGCTGGGTAGCAGTTTTCAGTACAGGTAGTGGGATATGTTTTTTCACCTGTGTATAAATTTTTATAACGACCGTTCTTATCATTAATAACAACAACTGAGTCAGAGCTGGTAATACGATTAATATTATTAGGTGCACCGCAGGCCGTTAATATACATAAGAGCATTGCTGCGATTAAAAAGCGTTTCATTGTAAATCCCTTTTAGCATTCCCTTTAACATAAAAAAGCCTGCAATTAAGCAGGCTTGTTAAAGTAACAAATGATTAGCCAGCGCTATTCATTTGTTCAATAAATTTATTTGAATCGGCAATCGATTTGTTCATGTCGTTCATCAACAATTGAATATCGCGCTTAAGGTTAGTGAATTCACCTTTAATAGCCGATACCGCTTGTGCATTTAAGTTATGCTTTAAGTATAAAACGTTATCATGAAGCGAGGTTAATACTGGCTCCATTTTACTCTCTGCGCTGCGCATTGAGCGTAATAGCTGATCAAATTGACGCTTAGTCGCGGTTAGCTTTTTGCTGCTTTCACGCTTAAGTGATGCGCTTTTGTATTGCTCTAGCTCATCGCTCCACTCATCAAATAGCGCTTCTGCCACGTCTTCTACTTTATTGATGTTAGTTGACACTTCGTTAGCGGCATTTAAGCTCGACTCGTAATCGTCATTTAACTGATTATAAGTGTCTTGTAGTTCGCCACCATTAAAATCGATTAGAGTCGTTAAGCGCTCTAGTGCCGATTTAAATTCTTCTTGTGACTCTTGTTGCGAGTCTTTGGTTTCTTCTACGCGGTCAATAAGAATATCGCGTTTGTGAACACCCACTTTTTCCATCGCAGAATAATAAGCCGATTGGCAGCCAGTTAAAGTAAGTGCTACGACAAGCATTGAAACACTGAGTAATGTTTGTTTTTTCATTTGAATTCCTGTTTACGAGCGTTAGTGCTGTAAATTATGGCGCTGATTGTTATTATAATCAAAACTATATAAGCACAAGTCAATTGTATGAATGATAAGCTCTCACATTACAAACAGCAAGTTAAGTCCTTTATACGCCAGCAGCCTGGTTGGTGGATGCAGTATTTTAATCGGTGTATAGACGATCAAATAACGGTTAATGCAGGTTACCTTGCTTACGTAACCCTTCTTTCTTTAGTGCCATTAATTGCGGTGGGTGTTGCTATATTTTCAGCTTTTCCGGGCTTTGAATCTACTCGAATGGAAATTGAGAGCTTTTTGTTTACCAACTTTGTCCCTACCTCTACCGATGTTATTAGAGAGCACATTAGCTCCTTTGCCGGTAACGCTAATCAAATGACGGCGGTAGGTATTGGCTTTTTAGCTGCAATAGCCTTGCTGTTAATACGTAATGTAGATGCCACACTAAATCGAATTTGGCGAATTAAGAAAAAACGCCCAATGATGATCTCATTTGCTGTGTACTGGATGGTTTTGAGCTTAGGGCCTGTATTACTCGGAGCGAGTATTGGTGTTACCTCTTATATTGTATCTTTGGTATCGTTTGCTGATCAGGGTATTCCTGGGTTTAGCGGGTTTTTGTTAAAGTTATTGCCGTATGGGATTTCGATGGTGGGCTTTATTATGCTCTACACCTTAGTGCCTAATACGCGTGTATCGTTCAGAGCGGCAATACCTGGCGCTTTTTTTGCGGCACTTTTATTTGAGCTGACTAAAAAAGGGTTTGCACTTTATATTAGCCATTTTCCTTCGTACGAAGTTATTTACGGCGCAGTAGCAACCATTCCTATTTTGTTTGTATGGGTGTATTTATCGTGGGTCGTTGTTTTGCTTGGCGCTGAATTTACTGCGTGTATTAGCCCAAATGATATTCCAGAAACACCAGAACTTGAACTAGAAGATGATGAACCAGCAGTAAAGGACACAGTTTAAATGCAAGGTTTAATACAACGCGTAAAGCATGCCAAAGTAGAAATTAACAACCAAGTAGTAGGTGAAATTAGCCAAGGTATATTGTTGTTGCTGGGCGTTGAAAAACACGACGATACGCAAACGGCCGATAAGCTTTTACACAAGGTAAGTAATTATCGTATTTTTACTGACGAAAACGACAAAATGAACTTAAGCCTTAAAGATATTAAAGGTGAGTTACTGGTGGTTTCGCAATTTACGCTAGCGGCTGATACTAAAAAGGGTATGCGCCCTAGCTTTTCATCTGCGGCAACGCCAAGCCAAGCTAATGAGCTTTACGAGTACTTTGTTGCTCAAGCTAAAGAGTTGGGGCTTACAATAGCCACCGGTGAGTTTGGTGCCGATATGCAAGTAAGCTTGTGTAACGATGGGCCCGTTACGTTTAACTTATCTGTTTAAGTTTTTGGTTACCACGACAATATGATTTACATAGCCCGTAATTTTTTGCGGGCTAACATTACAACCAAATACATCGAGTAATAGCTGCTGAAGTTGCTTTAATTGCGACTCATGCTGCGATAAAAAGTTAATAAATAGAACACCGTTGTTATTTAAAGCCGAGTAAATTTTTTTATAAAATGCCTCTTCAAATAAAAATCGAGGTGCATCTATCTGGCTAAACAAATCTAAAATAATCCAATCAATATTTTGCGCACTTTTTAAAATCTGTTGCGCATCGGCGCAAAGCAGTTGCTCATTTTTATTTGACGAAAAAAATTGGGTATAGCAATCAATAATATCGGCGTTTTTTTCAACCGATGTTATTTGTGCTTTAGGGTATTTGTATTGTAAATAATTACGAATTGCTCCGCCGCCGAGGCCTAGTTCTAACACTTTTTGTGGCGGCTTAAGAGCCTGCCAATGCTTACCTAGGCATAATAAATGTGGAAAAAGTAATAAATCCGGGTTATTTAAATCAATAACAGATTGAAGAGTGTCGTTAATCAGTAACCAGCGTAACGGCTCGTGCTCACGTACTTGAATGTGATCGCCACTGCATTTATGCCAATAGATTAACTGACCAATGCTGTGGCTATTTTCAATAAATTGATCGCCCAGCAAACCCGTCAGTGAATTTATATAATTGATTTTTTCCATCATATTCTCAGCATAAACTAGCAACGTTAAAGCGCAATGGCCTTTGCCATTATTTTTTACGTTATTTTACAGCCATCACCAAAGTCGTATTTGCAGTTTTTTTAAGATGGAGTATGGTATTTGCCATAAATAATACCAACGGACTTAATTATTTAAGCTTTTTAGTTTGGTAGATAATCAATACTATTAGTATAGCGCCGTAGCCTTTTTTGACTTTTATTTACGGCTTATATAACAACAGGAGTATGTATGTTTCAGGTAAGCACCCCACAAAGTAGCGAAGATTGGCAAGCGTATTACCAATTGCGTTGGCAAGTATTACGCGCGCCTTGGGGGGAGCCTCGTGGCTCTGAACAAGACGATATGGAACAAGACTCTGAGCACCGCTTTATAAAAAATAAAGAAGGCGAAGTGCTAGGTGTAGCACGTTTGCACTTTAACAATCATGAGCAAGCACAAGTGCGCTATATGGCGGTTGCAGAGGGTAATCGTAACCAGCATATTGGTAGTCGCTTACTGCACGAGCTTGAAAAAATTGCATGGGTTCAAAACGCAGGCGAGCTTGTATTGTTTGCACGCGAACGAGCGCTTGAGTTTTATAAACGCCACGGTTACGAATTAAAAGAAAAAGCGCACTTAGCGTATGGCGATGTTCAACACTTTAAAATGGTAAAGCAAAAACCGTCTGAGCCAGGTTGGTTTCGTCACCCTAATTGGACGCAAGTACTACAAAATACGTGGCGTGAGTCTATTCCAATTAGTGACGCGATGGGTATTAAGGTAGAAAGCTATACCGATTGGCAATTTACAACCAGCGCCGACCTAGACGCTAACTTAAACCTACATAACACAATGTTTGCAGGTTCTATTTATAGCTTGGCCACGCTAACAGGTTGGGGCGCTACGTACTTAGCACTTAAAGAAGCTGGGCTTGAAGGTAATATTGTATTAGCCGATGCTAACATTAAGTACTTAAAACCGCTTACTACCGACCCACGTGGTTGTGTTGATATACAAACCTGTAAGGGCAAGTTAAGCGATTTAGAAACCGACGGTAAAGCAAGTTACGTAGTGCCAGTAACTATTTACGATGGTGATAACGTGGTTGCAGAATTTGAAGGGCAGTTTGTAGTAAAAAAATAACTGTTTAGCTGTTCAAAACACAAAAAAGCCAAGCAATGCTTGGCTTTTTTGTGCGTAAAACTTAGGGAAGTATTACAGCAAATCGGTTAATAATATACCGACACCAATACGTTCTACATCCGCATTGTAATCAATTAAGCTTTCGCCATAACCGTTAAAGTATTGTGCATAACCACGAACGCGACCCCATAAAGGAAACGACCAGTCGAGTTGAATTGCACCGCGATTATCTGAATTTAAATTGTTACGCGTCATAAAGCTAAATTCATGGTCATGAAAACGATACGCGCCGCTAAATTCAAAGTAACCCATGTATTTGTATATGTCTGGGTTGTCGTCGCCATTGGCTTCTAAAATATCTTCTTTTTCGTCCTCAGCTATGCGATACCAAGGTTTAAAGCTAAAAACAAAGCCCCTATTTTCCCAAATAAAGTCTGCATAAATACGGTTCCACGAACGTGAGTTTGGTTGGCTTCGACCATTTGACTGATGCGAGATACCTAATGCGATTGCCATTTCGTCGCCCCATAATACGTTTTCTGGGTCGAGGTAATTAATCCAAAATATCTCTGGTTCGTAGTTTGTTTCACGAAATGGAGACGAAATTTCTGAGTTATAAATCTGCCAATATGATTGCAGTGTAAAGCCAAAAAATATGGCTTGGTCTTTATCCGAAAAATCATCGTAAAGAGGCACTTTTATCGATAGCTGATATTTGGCTTCTAGATTGTCGAGCGGTTCGCCGTCGCTATCATCTGTTAGTGCATCAAAACCATCAAAAGGGCGATCGTTTGGGTGTGATACGTACGAAAGCGGTAAAATATAGTTACGCTTATGTGGCGTAATTACATTTCTATTTTTTTTACCTACTTCTTCACGGGCTTGGCGTTTATCAAGCGCGGTAAGTTGTTTATTTTCTTCAAGAGCTGAACACTTTTTACGAAGGTCGTCTAATGTCTGTTTACCATCTCCGCCAATTACCTCATTTAAAATACACTGTTTTACAAGCTCGATGTCGTTGTCTTGCTCGTTTGTAGCAACTTCTTCTTCTTGTGCGAAGGTAGCGGTACTAATTAAAGCAGAAAGAGTTATCCAGTGGCGCCAGCTCATTGTAATTCCTTGTGAGTTTGGGTTGTTGTATGCGTTAATTTAATTATAACGTCTTTTTACATATGTAACGGTGAACTTTTACTGAATTTGTATTCATAACAAGGTCCATACGTATACAAAGTAAATATAGATCAAAAGAAAAGCGGCCTAAGCCGCTTTTCTAATGCAAATTAACTACTTTAGTTAATTTATACCAATTTTGTTAAAAACATGATCATTCTAGCGTATTAAATAACTCACTAACTACGTTAAAAATTATTTATATAGAACAACTATGTACCATAATTTTAGCCTTGTTATTAAGCTATTTCCTTATCGCTATAATAGATCACTAATTTAATGCAATTGGTTTTACTCTCACGCAATGAGAAGGGTGAGCTAAAGCTCAAATATGTTAGTAAAAAACTTATAAAGCTCGGTACCTTGATTAACACTCGCTGAGGCAAAGTGCAAAATAGCAATTGCATCGCAATCAAGAGTAAGTGTTTGCAATGGTTGCTCACTTAAGTAGCGCTCCATGCGTAAAATATTGGCAATAGGCTCACCAGCTTTAATGTGCCCGCCAAGTGGGGCTAAGTATTCAACCATGCCGCCAATAGGGGCGTAATAAGCAAAGTAGTCATCTAAATTACATGCATAACGAGTCATATTGGCTGGCGTATGCGGTGCGTTTTGTAATACGCCTTTGTGATTTAAGTAACTTAAAATGCTGTTTGCATCGTTTAATGCTTCTTTTAAGTCTATTTTTTCTTGGCTGCCTAGCTCTACAGTAAATGCTTCTACAGCTATTGATAATTCGCGACCTTGTCCGCTAAGCGCATCACTTAAATGCCACCATGGGCAAAAGTTAGCTTCATCCATAGCGCCGTCAAAATCACTAGGAATAAGCAATACATGTTCAATATTAAAGTAACGTGCGCTGTCGGTTGCATAGGTTGGGCAGTACAGATGCTTGCTTGAAATAGGGCCTGTGTGTAAATCGAGTACTATATCAGCCTGATGAGCGAGCTTTTGTAAGTTAAGCGCAATGCGTTTACCCGTATTGAGTAAATAAGCAGGGCCGTTAAGTTTGCTATCTACTTCGTCAATAAGTGCCTGTTTGAAGTTACTTTTTAATGTAGCGTCGTCATACTGAGTATGATTTTGTGCAAACTGTGCCACTAAATTTTTATTGTAGTGATACATGCGATTCCAATTAGTGCCCGTAATCGGATCGAACCTGCCAAGGGTAAACTCGCCAGATTTTTGATTACAGCCAATCGGATTTGCATAAGGTACAAGGGTAATATCGCCACTAAGGTTAAGGTGTTTTAATTGCTCAAGCAGCTGAAAAATAACTGCGTTACCTTGCACTTCAGCGCCATGCATATTGGCCTGAATGTAAACACTTGGCCCTGTGCCATCACCTTTTAAACGATACACAGGAATTGTAAGTGGTAAGCCGTTTGCAACTTCCCCTACTACAATGTTCTCTTGGCTAATGTGTGTTGTATTACTCATACTTGTTACCTTAAATAATGGCTGGCATTTTCGGCTTGGCGAACACAGGTAAGTGTACCGTTTTGCAAGGTGTACTCAGCAGCTAGCTCATGGCATAAAAAATACGGCATACTTTCGGTAAAGCCGTAAGCACCGCATTGGCTAAACACTAGCCAGTCGTGCTCATTTAAATCGCTTGGTAAGTTATGTTCACCCAAGCAATCAAGCGCTGTACAAAGTGGGCCATATAAAGTGACCGCTTGAGTTTTAGCACTGGATTCACGCAGTAATGCAGCAGGAAAGTCCTGGCTGGTAACAGCAGGGCGTAATAAGTGATTTATACCGCCGCTTAAAATTACTTGTTCTTGATTGTAGTTTTGTTTGCGCTCTACTACTGGGTTTGCGTAATGACCGCATTCGCCAACGGCATAGCGACCAAGTTCCATCCATAGCTCTTCTACACCCGCATCATTTTTAATTTTAGCGAGCGCAGCAATTAAGTCATCCCAATCAAGTGTTGCTTCGTTTTGTGTATAAGGAATACCTAAACCGCCGCCTAAATCGAGAATTTTAAGGCTAATATTTAAATCGCTGGCAAGTTGGCTAAGAGGTGCAATCATTTGTGACCACAAGTCGCTTAGTTTTTGCGTGCTAAGCATGTTGCCCCACTGAAAAATATGCAAGCCGTCAAATTTAAGCGCAGGGTAGTCAGCTACATTGAGTGCTTGCCACTCATTACAACCCAAACCAAACGGCGTAAGGCTGTCGCCGCCCAGTGGGTTTTTTTCACCTTCAGGCCAGCGTAATTGTACACGCAGTAATACTTGTAACTGCGTGTTTTGTAGTTGCGCTTGTTGGTTTAACCAACGTACTTGATTGAGGCTTTCTGCTACGAATATACGCACGCCGCGCTCAATAAAGTGTTTTATTTGTTTAGGGCTTTTTGCAGGCCCTGTGTTGAGCACGCGCTGCGAGCTAATACCTTGTGCTAGTACTTGCTCAAGCTCACCTTTACTTGCTACGTCAAAATTAAAGCCAGCACTGTCTAAGCTTTGAATAATTTTAGACAGTGGGTTTGCTTTTACCGCGTACCACAGCTTTACATCGGTTTGCGCAACTAAACGCGCAAGATGCGTGTTTAGTTGATCTAAATCGTAAACAAAAAAAGGTGTATCAAGTTGTTGTGTAATAGTATTTACAGCGGTTTTGATAGGCGTGCTCAAAAAGCTCATTATCGTAAAACCTCTTCAAGCAATAACGATGCATCGCTTTTCTCGTCGCGGTATTTAACTATTAACGCACACGACATGCTTAGGCCTTGCTCGCGCGCCCATTCGTTTGACGCAGGGCGAGAGCCCGGTATTACAATCGCGTACTCTGGGATTGGCTCGCCTTTATCAAGTTGGCGCTCGTTTACGCAGTCGTATACTGGAATAGTTGCTGATAAACGCACGCCAGGGGCAAGTACTGCGCCTTTTTTAATGACTACGCCTTCAACAATAACACAGCCAGCACCAATAAATGCGTCATCTTCAACCACTACTGGGCTTGCACCAATTGGCTCAAGTACACCACCAAGCTGAACTGCAGCACTTAAATGTACGTTTTTACCTACTTGTGCACAAGAACCCACCAATGCGTGGCTATCTACCATTGTGCCTTCGTCGATATATGCGCCAATGTTTACATACGCTGGTGGCATAATAATCGTGCCTTTAGCAACATAAGCACCACGGCGAACACTTGAGCCACCTGGTACCATACGGACGCCATCATCAGTACTAAATTCTTGCGGAGCTAGGTTATGTTTATCAACAAAGCCGCCTGCAAATTCAGTATTAGTGCCATTTTTAAAGGCTTCTAAAATGCCTTGCTTTACTTCTACGTTAGCTTGCCATTGGCCGCTTTCGTTTTGTGATGCAGCGCGTACTGCGCCCGATTCTAAATTATTTAATAGTTCTAACCAGCTCATTATAAAAACCTGTATTTAATGCCAAGATAAAATGGTGTTGTTTGCAGTTGTAATGCAATCGGTTTGAGTTAACTCAAGATGTGTTAAAGGTGGACGAAGTTGCGGGCTGCTTAAGCGGCCTTGCAAATGCATCAGTACCTTTACGGGAATAGGGTTTGCGACAGCAAATAGGCTATTAATAGCGCTTGACCACTGGGCAAATAAATTAGGGTGTTGACCACTTAAACTGCGCTTAACAAACTCGTGAGTTTGTTCAGGCCATGCGTTTGCAGCTACCGACACCAAACCTTTTGCGCCAGCTTGAGCAAAATAAGGCATTAGCGCATCGTCGCCACTAAAAATAGCTAAATTAGGCGCCGCTTGGCGGTAAGCTTCAAACTGAGCAATACTGCCGCTCGCTTCTTTTAACGCCCATAAATTTTTATTGTTTTGTAAGTTTTGAATTGTTGCCGCTGGGATGCTAACAGCGCTTCGACCGGGTACGTTATAAAGCATACATGGATGAGCGCTTGCATTTAGTAGGCTTTCAAACCAATGAGTTTGACCTATAGCGCCAGGCTTTGCATAAAGCGGTGAGCCAAGTAAAAAGCTATGAATTGGGAGTGTATTACAGTAGTTAACCCACTCAATTTGTTGCTTTAAGTTACTACCGCCCACAGCTACCATGAGTGGTACTGTTGGTTTTAGCTGGCATACGTGCTCAACAATGGCTTGTTGCTCTTTTAGCGTTAGTGCTAAACCTTCGCCCGTACTGCCAAGTAGCAAAATACCGTTATGTGCCGCTTCTTGATCGCTAACCAACTTAGTTAACGTGTTGTAGTCAACATCGCCGTGTTGATCAAATGGCGTTACGAGCGCGGTCCACAGTGAGTAGTCGTTTAAATTGAAGTTGTTGATCATCTCTCACGAACTTATAATTTGTACCAATTTTATTAAAAACGTGATCATTTTAGCGATAACTAATTTAATGCAATTGGTATTATTCGAAGAGTTAAAAAGCTTTATGGAAGGAGCCGCATTAACGTCGTTCGAACTAATAATTCGAAGAGCGAATGGGCTTAAAATAATAGGGCGCACGGCCTTAATATTTAAGACCAGAAGCTCTCCACCAAACTAACAAGCTGCTTTTTATAAGCAGCTATTGGTGACAGTCGCTAGGGTTCAACCTAGTCGCCCGAAATAAACACCTCGCAAAAGTGGTTACTTCTCGGCGTTAATTCCCCTCACGTATGCTTGCTGGAGTTTGCGCTCCTAACATACGCTACCTGAATAACGCACCTCTTCTAGCCCTTTGCACCTGTTTGTAGAGTAAAACTTACAAACCTGTGCAATTTAAATAGGGTAATTACGGCGATTAAAGCATTTTAGCCGTCTAGGTGTCAAGCGACTAAATACAGATTAATTCATCGAAAAGAGGGGTGGTTACGTATTAGGTGCTTTTCTCGTACACTAGCAATATAAGTAGTGAGGTATTTAATTAGTATGGAAAAATTTAGCGATATTTATAAGCGAGCGGTAGAGCGAAAAGGCTCTGAAAAAATGCTTAAGTTATTACTTGCAAAACCGCTATCTAAAAAACAACTAAGCACGTTAAGTGACGACGATTGGCTTGAAGAATTTACTCGAAAAGTATTTCAAAGCGGCTTTTATTGGTCAGTCATAAATAATAAGTGGGCAGGCTTTAGAGAGGTTTTTTGGGATTTTAGCGTTGATAAGTTATTAATGATGCCACCAGATATGCTGGAACAAAAAGCAACGGATGAGCGCATTGTTCGTAACTATAAAAAAGTAAAAACAATTACCGAAAATGCTTACATGATCCACGAAATAGCAGGGGAACATGGCAGTTTTAGCCAGTTTATCGCTAATTGGCCGACAGACGATATTATTGGTTTGTGGGCATATTTAAAAAAGCATGGTTCGCGTTTAGGCGGAAATACAGGGCCTTATGCGCTGCGAGCACTTGGTAAAGATACATTTTTACTATCACGCGATGTAGAGAATTATTTGCGTGCCCATAAAATTATAGACGGCGGCTTACAAACTAAAAAGTCACTAAATGCAGCCCAAGCTTTTTTTAACGAAATGCAAGAGCAAAGTGGCTTAAGTATGCAAGAGTTAAGCTTAATTGTTGCTTATGGCGTAGGTGACAACCGTGTTGGTATAAGTCAGCAACAATAGGAATTACAATGAAATTAGTGCCAAGATACACAGATGTTGCAGAAAACTTCGCGATAGAAGATTTCCCTGCAAGTGTCGCCTCTCCTCAGTTATTGCTGTGGAACGAGAGTTTAGCAAAAGAGTTTAATATTAACGTTGCGGCTGATTTACGTGCCAGCACTTTTAGCGGTAACGAAAAACAGGCGATTCCTGCAGTAGCACTTGGTTACTCTGGGCACCAATTTGGACATTTTTCACCACGCTTAGGCGATGGACGAGCGCACTTACTGGGCGCTATTAGTGATGATGAAAACCAGTTATGGGATATTCAATTAAAAGGCTCTGGTGCTACTCCTTACTCAAGAGGTGGGGATGGACGTTGTGCTCTTGGTCCTGCTATTCGTGAATACGTAATGAGCGAAGCAATGCATGCACTGGGAGTTAAAACCACACGCTGCTTAGCGGTTGTTGGTAGTGGTGAAACGGTTTATCGTAATCCGCCACAAGCAGGGGCTATCGTTACGCGTGTAGCAACGAGTCATATTCGTGTTGGCTCGTTTCAATATTTAGCGACGCAAGGCGATGTTGAAGGGCTTAAAAATTTAGCCGATTTAGCTATAGAGCGACACTACCCAGAAATAACCGATACAGGTTCGCAGCGATACTTAGCATTTTTAGGCGCTGTGATTAAAAACCAAGTTAAGCTAGTTGTGAGCTGGATGCGTGTTGGCTTTATTCACGGAGTAATGAATACAGATAATACGCTAGTTAGCGGAGAGACTATTGATTACGGCCCGTGTGCCATGATGAATAGCTTTGATTTTGATACCGTATTTAGCTCTATAGACAAACAAGGCCGCTATGCATTCGGTAATCAACCTAATATAGCTAACTGGAACTGCGCACGCTTAGCTGAGAGTTTAATACCGCTTATTAGCGATGATGACGAGCAAGCTGTTTCATTAATGACGCCATTTATTAATATTTTTGCTGAGCAGTTTAATACTGAGTTTACGGCTATGTGGGCACAAAAACTGGGTTTAAATGAATCTAGCGATAGTAGTGGCGAGTTAATAGCAGAGTTGTTAACGCTATTAAAAGATAATCAGCTCGACTACACCAATACCTTTGATGCGCTTACTGAATCCTTAAAAGGAGAAAAAAGCGTACCTGAGTCGCTAATTGAATGGAGAGCTAAGTGGGTAAGTTTAACTGACGATAATAGTTATGAAGTAATGAGAGCTGCAAATCCTCGTGTAATACCGCGTAATCATGTGATCGAAGAAATAATTGCACAATATAACGCTACAGGGTCTAGTGAGTTGCTACATCGCTTTATAAAAATAGCCGGCAATCCATATTCTAGCAGTGAAGAGTTATCAGAGTTTTGCTCTCCACCGACGAATGATAATGACTACCAGACTTTTTGTGGTACTTAATACTTAACTTTAAATATAACCACATGATTAAAAAGAGTCATTTTTTAATCAAACATGCGCATATACCTAGGGGAATGCTAATTCTGGTGGTATTATGCGCACAATTAAAACCAAGCAATATTTCTTTGCATTTATAAGTGCATTTAATTTAATTGCTCTTACATTCCTTGCTAAGTACTAATTTACAAAAAACTACTATATTTATTTTTCAATAAAGTTTTAATTTCGCCTATAGTAAGTGGATGTGTGTTGCGACAAGGCATAGAAAAAAGTAATAAACTTTATTTTTCGTTAAGTATTGATTAACAAAGGCTCAGTTAGTCTATATGAAACTGATTGAGCTAGTATCGATTAGCTACAATTTAAAATTGTTCAAATGGGAAGAAAACAATGAAATTAAAATCACTTACAATTGCAATCGCGTTGGCTGCAACTAGCGCATCTACATTCGCTGCTGATAAAGAAGAAGGTTTCTACATTGGCGCATTTGGCGACTACTATGACGCATCTTGGAAAAACATGCGTGACCAAGCCGGTCTTGACGTAAACGAATCAACTGGCTGGGGTGTTGAAGCTGGTTACCGTTTCAGTGATTACTGGAGCGCACGTCTTGAATATGCAGACATGGATTTTAATGCTTTTGATAAAGTTGCTGGCAACCGTAACAATATTGATGGCGAGCGTTACGGTATTGATGCTCTTTACCATTTAGACGGCGGTCCTTTCTATGGTCTTTTCGGTATTAAAGAAATTGACGTAGTTGATGACAACACATTCTTAAATGCAGGTGTTGGTTACCAACATTTCATTACAGATGGCTTATTTGTAAATGCCGAAACAGCTGTATACCAAGGTCTTGACCGTGGTTACACAGATGTTGGTGCTAAAATTGGTATTAACTACTTATTTGGCCAAAACTCTGCTCCTGTAGAGCCAGTAAAACCAGCTCCAGAGCCTAAAGTAGTTGAAGTAGCTGTAGCTCCTGTAGACAGCGATAACGATAACATTCCTGATGCAGATGATAAGTGTGCTAACACACCTATGACTGATGCTGTAGATGGTACTGGTTGTACTTTATATGAAGATAAAGAAGTAACAGTAAGCTTATTAGTGACTTTCCCTAACAATGCTTCTGCAGTATCTACTCAATACTTAAATGATATTGAAAAAGTATCTGCATTTTTAAAAGAGTACCCAGATACAACAGTACTATTAGAAGGTCACACTTCTGCTGTAGGTAAAGCAACTTACAACAAATGGTTATCTAAAAAACGTGCTGATGCTGTAGCTAAGCAACTTGTTGCTGATGGTATTGCTGAAGACCGTATTACTACAGTTGGTTTAGGTGAAGAGCGTCTTAAAAATGATGCAAACACTAAAGCTGCAAACGCAGAAAACCGTCGTGTAGAAGCGCATATCAAAACTATCAAAAACGTTAAAGTTTTACGTTAATTAAATAGTTTGTAATAAAAACCCAGCCAAGTGCTGGGTTTTTTTATGCCTGTAATAAATTAATATTAGTTAATGGTAATGATTCTTACTTAATAAGTATTCATGAAAATAGTTTTTACTACAACCACTATTCATAGTATTTATAATCGGTATAATCAGTTGCGCAACTGGATGGATTTTCATCTATCCATAAAAGCTTTATAATTACGCGTTAGAATACTATAAGTATTGGGTAACTTATTTGCGTCCAAAGCGCTACCGGATACTTTCACGTCACCAAGAGGGCAATATTGTGCTACAAGAATATCGTAAACACGTAGAAGAACGTGCCGCGTTAGGTATCGTACCAGCGCCATTAGATGCTCAGCAAACTGCTGATCTTATTGAATTAATAAAAAACCCACCTGCAGGTGAAGAAGAATTCATTTTAGATTTGTTCATTCAGCGTATACCAGCTGGTGTTGATGATGCTGCTTATATTAAAGCGGGATTTTTAGCAGCTGTAGCTAAAGGTGAAGCTAATTCTCCACTTGTTTCTAAAGAAAAAGCGGCAGAATTATTAGGTACAATGCTGGGCGGTTACAATATCGCGCCAATGATTGACCTACTTGATGACGAAACACTTGCACCAATCGTAGTTAAAGGCCTTTCAAATACATTACTTATGTTTGATGCGTTCTACGATGTTGAAGAAAAAGCAAAAGCGGGTAATACATTCGCTAAGCAAATTATTGAGTCTTGGGCAAATGCAGAATGGTTTACTAATAAGCCAGCTGTTGCTGAAAAGATCTCAGTTACTGTATTTAAAGTAACTGGCGAGACAAATACTGATGACTTATCACCAGCACCAGATGCATGGTCTCGTCCAGATATCCCACTTCATGCTTTAGCAATGCTAAAA
Organism: Pseudoalteromonas sp. SG43-4; assembly: GCF_014164325.1. NCBI lineage: Bacteria > Pseudomonadati > Pseudomonadota > Gammaproteobacteria > Alteromonadales > Pseudoalteromonadaceae > Pseudoalteromonas > Pseudoalteromonas sp. SG43-4. The sequence continues at coordinate 49,290 of NZ_JACJFB010000013.1, forward strand.
ATTGAACGTGATGGAATTACACCAGACAAGCCAGGCGAAGTAGGTCCAATCTCTCAGCTTGAAGAATTAAAAACTAAAGGCTTACCACTTGCATATGTAGGTGACGTTGTTGGTACTGGTTCTTCTCGTAAGTCTGCAACTAACTCTGTACTTTGGTTCATGGGCGATGATATCCCATTCGTACCAAACAAGCGTGTTGGCGGTGTATGTCTAGGTAATAAAATTGCTCCAATCTTCTTCAATACAATGGAAGATTCAGGTGCATTACCAATCGAATTAAATGTTGATGAGCTTAACATGGGTGAGCAAATCGATATTTACCCGTACGAAGGTGTTGTTAAGAGCCACGGTACTGACAAAGTAATCTCAACTTTTGAACTTAAATCTGATGTAATTTTAGATGAAGTTCGTGCTGGTGGTCGTATACCACTTATCATTGGTCGTGGTTTAACTGATAAAGCACGTACATCACTTGGCCTAGGTCCAACTGATGTATTTAAAGTACCAACAGTGACAGAAGTGTCTGAAAAAGGCTTCACACTAGCGCAAAAAATGGTTGGTAAAGCGTGTAACGTTCCAGGTATTCGCCCAGGCCAATACTGTGAACCTAAAATGACAACTGTTGGCTCGCAAGATACAACAGGTCCTATGACACGTGACGAACTTAAAGACTTAGCATGTTTAGGTTTTTCTGCAGATTTAACAATGCAGTCTTTCTGTCATACGTCGGCTTACCCTAAACCAATCGATGTAAACACTCACCATACGCTTCCTGATTTCATCATGAACCGTGGCGGTGTGTCACTTCGCCCAGGTGATGGTGTAATTCACTCATGGTTAAACCGTATGTTATTACCAGATACTGTAGGTACTGGTGGTGATTCACATACACGTTTCCCATTAGGTATTTCATTCCCAGCAGGTTCGGGTGCAGTAGCATTCGCAGCAGCTACAGGTGTTATGCCTCTTGATATGCCTGAGTCAATTTTGGTTCGCTTTAAAGGTGAAATGCAACCAGGTATCACTTTACGTGACCTTGTACATGCAATCCCTTACTTCGGTATTAAAGAAGGTTTATTAACAGTTGAGAAAAAAGGTAAAATTAACGAATTCTCTGGTCGTGTACTAGAAATTGAAGGCGTTGAACACCTAACTGTTGAGCAAGCGTTCGAACTATCAGATGCATCTGCAGAGCGTTCTGCAGCAGGTTGTGCGGTTAAACTTTCTAAAGAGTCTATCGCAGAATACCTAGAATCAAACATTGTTATGCTTAAATGGATGATCTCTGAAGGTTACGGCGATGTACGTACTATTGAGCGTCGTATTACTGCAATGCAAGATTGGTTAGCTAACCCAGAACTAATGGAAGCTGACGCTGATGCAGAGTACAAACATGTACTTGAAATCGATTTAGCAGATATTAAAGAGCCAATCCTTTGTGCTCCAAATGACCCAGATGATGCACGTTTATTATCTGATGTTACTGGCGAGAAAATCGACGAAGTATTCATCGGTTCTTGTATGACTAACATCGGTCACTTCCGCGCAGCAGGTAAGTTACTAGATGGCTTTAAAGGTCGTATCCCAACTCAGCTTTGGGTTGCCCCGCCAACTAAGATGGATAAAGATCAGCTTACAGACGAAGGTTACTACGGTATCTTTGGTCGTGTAGGTGCACGTATCGAAACTCCAGGTTGTTCACTATGTATGGGTAACCAAGCACGTGTTGCAGACAAAGCAACGGTTGTGTCTACCTCTACACGTAACTTCCCTAACCGTTTAGGTAATGGCGCGAACGTATTCTTAGCTTCAGCAGAACTTGCTGCAGTAGCGGCTATTTTAGGTAAACTACCTACTCCAGCTGAGTACCAAGAATACGCAGCGAAGATTAATGCAACGGCTGCAGATACTTACCGTTACTTAAACTTCCACCGTATGCCTGCTTACACTAAAAAAGCAGACAACGTGATTATTCAACAAGCTGTATAACTTTTAGAGTTTGTTTAAAAACCCGCTTCGGCGGGTTTTTTATTGGCTAAAAAAAATATTAGATAGTTCATGCTTCTTTTTTTATATTATTGTATTAACTCTAGTCTTAAATTGCTTTTAAAGTAATTAATCGCGCAAAAATTCCTATCAAAATGCATTAAAATCCTTATCAATATTCTCATTATTTTAGGCGAGATTTTATGACAGCATTAAACAACCAGAATTTATTGCAACTACGTTTTGTTAACCAAGCAAATATTGATTTGGTTAAACCTTCTTTTGATAACCTTCCTGCAAACCTTTATGCAGATGGTGCCTTTCGTAAACGTCGTTATTCAGTAGTAAAAATGCAAAATGGTGAAATAAAGCTACAGCAAGCCAAAGCATTTGTTCAAGATGATTCAATTAATACTTTTCAAGGCAATGTAGAGCGTACTTACGAAAATTTAGAGCAAAGTTTACTTGAGTCAGAGGGCATGAAAAGCATTGTAAATGAGTTTCGCCAACTTACCGGTATTGATGAGCAGCGTGATATTGAAATTCATCAGTTCCGCATGCTTGCCATTGATAGCGATACACCTGCAGCGCCAGAAGGCGTGCATCAAGATGGTTTTGACCATGTATGTATATGCGGTGTTTCTCACGAGAACTTAGAAGGTGGCGAACTGCTTGTATACGAAAACAAGCAAGCTGAGCCTTGTTTTAAAATGGAAATAAAAGACGGCATGTTTGCATTAATAAACGACCGTCAAGTGTGGCATAACGCAACACCTATGAACAAAATTGATGCTAGCAAACCAGGTTACCTGGATTGTTTTGTATTAACGTCTTAAGGAAGTTAGGCATGAACATAACGCAATTACGTGAGCAGTTTCCAGCATTAATGCAGAACGTTGATGGTAAATCGCCAATATTTTTAGACGGACCAGGTGGCTCGCAGGTACCAACATCGGTGCTTACTGCGATGACAGCTTATTTAGGTCATTATAATTCGAACTTAGGTGGCGCGTTTTTTTCAAGTGATAAAACGGTTGAGTTGATGGCGAATGCGCGCCAAGCCGCCGCTGACTTACTTAATGCACCTAGCTCACAACAAATTGTGTTTGGTCCAAACATGACCAGCCTTACGTTTAGTTTTAGCCGTGCAATTTCACGCGACTGGGAGGCTGGCGATGAAATAGTTGTAACCAATGCCGATCACTTCTCGAATGTATCGTCGTGGCAACAAGCTGCAGAAGATAAAGACGTTAAAGTTAATACGGCTTTAATTAACGAAGCTGATTGCAGCTTAGATATGGCGCAATTTGAAAGCTTATTAAACAGCAACACTAAGCTTGTAGCGGTCACTTACGCTTCAAATACCACAGGTTCAATTAATAATATTAAACGTATTGTTGAGCTTGCTCACGCTGTAGGTGCACTTGTTTATGTTGATGCCGTACATTATGCACCGCACGAACTTGTTGACGTGCAAGCACTTGATTGCGACTTCTTAGCGTGCTCTGCGTATAAGTTTTTTGGCCCGCATTTAGGTATGGTTTACGGTAAAAAAGAACATTTAGACGGGTTTACGCCTTACAAGGTTGAGCCAGCTAAAGACGTAGCACCAGGTCGCTGGGAAACCGGCACGCAAAGTTTTGAAGCAATGGCTGGTTTTATCGCAGCTGTTGATTACATTGCGGCGATTAGCGAACTTGACGATAGCCATTCACGCCGCGAAAAGTTAAGCGTTGCTTTTGCTAAAACTAAGCAGCACGAAATGGCGCTTAGTGAACACTTTTTAACGCGCTTAGTTAATTATCCACGTATTAAGTTATTTGGTATTGATGATTTTGATCGCCTTAATGAGCGTACACCTACTTTTGCTTTAATTTTTGAAGGGCTTGAGCCACGCGCCGTTTCAGAATTTCTAGGTAAGCAGCATATTTGCGTGTGGGATGGTAATTTTTACGCGCAAGGTTTGTGCAAGCAATTAGATGTGCTTGATAAAGGCGGTGTAGTGCGCATTGGTTGTATGCACTACAACACCATTGAAGAGCTAGATCAGTTGTTTAATTTATTTGATGAACTGCTCGGTTAAATAATACTGATTTTGGTGCGCTAACTCTTAGGCGCACCATATATTTGTTCTGCACGGTTAAACAGTACCCACGAGGTTAAAATATACTTATCGTTTGATACTGGCTTATTGCCTCTATGAGTATGTGTAAAGTAGCCAGGTGCTATTACCATAGTGCCTTTTTTAGGGGCGATTTTACGGTTTTGATAATAAAACTCTGTTTCACCACCTTCTTCTACATCGTTTAAGTAAAACATAAATAACAACACGCGATGCAAAGCTTCATTGTGCTGCAGCTGCGGATAAACCTCACTGTGCCAGTAAGGGTAGCCACCTTTGTTTACTTCGTATTTTTGCGCTTGAATGTTACCGAGTCTAAAAATTTGCTGAACTAAAACGGGTAACTGCGGTTTACCCACTTCTTCAAAATTCTCTTGGGTTAAATCGACTACTTCGCCTGTTTTTGGATGATAAACCTTTAAGCCAAATGCCCCAATCATCATAAAAATATGCTCTTCAACATACTTAAAAACATGCTGTGCAGTCGTTTGTTGTATATGTTTTAATTGTTGTGCATATTCGGGGTGATTATTTAAGTGTAGGTCGTGGCTGTCTTTTTTCTTTAAGTCGACACCGCCCGATGTTACCCCTTGTCTTACATGCGGGCTTTGCGCGAATGTGGAAATAAATTCATCGCAAAACTCATCGCTTAATGCGTTATTAATAACGCGTATAAAGTCCGTCATGGTTTACCTTTATATAATTATTATTGGATTTTTATGTTTATTGAAAAAGTGATGCCGCGCTTTAGCGAAACAGATGCACTCGGACACATCAACAATACCGTACTCCCTGTATGGTTTGAAGTCGCGCGTGGACCTATTTTTAAGTTTTTTACACCGGACTTAAATCCACATGATTGGAAATTGATTATCGCCAAAGTTGAAGTGTCGTTTGTGGGCGAATTATTTTATGGCCACGAAGTGACCGTAAAAACCTCTGTAGAGCATATAGGCACTAGCTCTTTTACACTTAGGCAAGAAGCATGGCAACACGATAAATGCTGCGCAATAGGAAAAGCTGTGATGGTGAGGTACGATTTTATTGCTAAATCAAAGCAAGCGCTTAGCATTGACGAAAAAGCGGCGCTTAACGAGCATATTTACCAAGGGAGTTAACCTTACAAAGCTTATATTTTATATAAGCTCATGCTGAGCTGGATTAGTGTAAATAAATAATGGCAGCTGTAATACCTATCCTCAATAATACTTAATCAATTTGAGGGATTAAATCTGACGATAACTGCGTTAAAAATTTCTGATATAGAACAACTAAATAACGAAATTTTTGCCTTGTTATCAACACGATTTTCTTTCCTCAAAATAGATCACTTAATTAAGTGAAGAGGTATAAATTTTTGTCGAGAAATTTTAACGTATTTAGATTGAGTTGCAGGCTCCAATTATATACTATTTATATTATATATTGTTGCGCCGTTATAACAGGAAATGTTAATTCGGTAATTTGATTGGAGTATGCGTGTGACATCTATTGCCAGTAACCAGCCTTTACAAGTTATTCAGCTCAGTGATGGTGAGAATTTAACAGCTGAAATTTTACCGTTTGGCGCAATAATAAAAAGCATTAAATTTAAAAAACAAGAAATGACGCTTAGCGTCGATGACCCTAAATACTATCTTGAAAACCCATTTTACTTAGGCGCTACAGTAGGTCGATACGCTAATCGTATTGCAAAGGGGCGTTTTAGCTTATCTGGTACGCAGTATCAATTAGAGGCAAATAACGGTCCTAATAGCCTACATGGCGGTGTTAAAGGTTTTAATAAAGTACTTTGGCAAGTAACCAAACAAACTGAAAGTGAAGTTGAGCTTTATTATTGCTCGCCCGACGGCGAACAAGGTTTCCCCGGTGAGTTGCAGGTTTGGCAAACTATTAGCGCTAAAAACGGCGAGCTTACTCTGCACTTTAAAGCGCTAACCAATAAAGAAACGCTCGTTAACTTTACTAACCATTGCTACTTTAATCTTGATGGCAGTGAATCAATTAATGAGCATCTTGTTCAAATTAATACCGATCGTTACCTTCCTATTGATACAACTAGTATTCCACTTAATGAAGCCGCTTTAGTTTGCGGTACCTGCTTTGACTTTACTAAGCCAGCTCAAGTTGGTAAGGCATTAAGCGTTGTTCATCCTCAGTTAGAAGCTGGAAATGGCTTTGATCACTGCTATATTTTTAATGATCACAGCAGTTTAAAGACGATGGCTACATTAACTTCGCCACACACGAACGTTAGTTTAACCCTTAAAAGTACGCAGCCTGGCATGCAGCTTTATACCGCAAACTTTGTTGGTTCGCCTTTTAAAGCACGGCAAGCTTTGTGTTTTGAAGCGCAAAATTGGCCAGATGCGCCAAATCGTGAAAATTTTCCAAAGGCTAATTTATTGCCAGCAGAGAAATACGAACAGGTTATTATTTACGCTTTTTCTGAGTGAATACAGCTCTTTAATGTTAATTAAAAGAAAATCAAAAGAAAATATACGGTAATTAAATGCTATCCATAATTAAGGAAAAGGTTGCACTTTTTGCCGGTTTAAAGTATTTATAATATAAATAGTATTTGAAACTATACGCACTACCACAACGACACAACGACTACACACAATCAGGAGTTTTTAAAAAATGATAATTAACAATAAGTTATCGTTCAACAAGAAAACCGCGCTCAGTATTGCTATCACTGGTATATTGGCAAGCGGAAGCGTTGCAGCTCAAGGCGCTGAAGGCAATACGCCTACAGTAGTAAATGAAGATGTTGAAGTTATCGCAGTAACGGGTATCCGCAGCAGCTTACGTTCATCAATGTTAGATAAAAAAGCATCTAATGTTGTTACAGACGGGATTAAAGCAGAAGATCTTGGCAAATTTCCTGATTTAAACGTAGCAGAGTCTCTGCAACGTATTACAGGTGTAGCAATTGACCGCAGTGGTGGTGAAGGCCAAGCGGTAACTATTCGTGGTTTTGGTCCACAATTTAATACTGTACTTGTTAATGGTCGTCAAATTGCGACAGACAGTGCAGGTCGTGAATTTAATTTTGATGTATTAGCGGCAGATCAAATCACCGGTGCTGATATTTATAAAAGTAATACAGCAACGCTTCAAGAAGGCGGCATTGGTGGTACGGTTAACGTAACTACAGCACGCCCTTTTGATTTTGGTGGTTTACATATTTTAGGTTCAGTTAAAGGTATGTACGAAAGCCTTTCTGAAGAAGTATCTCCATCAACATCATTTTTAATAAGTAATACGTTTAACGATGACAAGCTAGGTGTGCTTTTTGCCATCACTAATCAACAACGTAAACTTCAAAATAACCAAATTTTAACGGCAGGTTGGCGCGGTGGCCAAACAATATCTAACCCAACTGATGGTGTATTGTTTGAAAATGCCTACATTCCACGTAACTGGGACCAAGTAGTTGATGAGCAAGACCGTGAACGTACAAACGCAAGTTTAGTACTTCAATATGCACCATCTGACGATGTTACGATTACGGTTGATGGAATGATTTCAAAATTTGAAGTTGATTCGTCAGTGCGTGATTTAGCATCTTGGTTCGAACCAGACCGTGTAGGCAGCGCAACAATTGATGCTGAAACGGGTACGCTTTTAACTTTCTCTCAAGAAGTTGGCTTAGGCGCACCAAGTGGCGACCCTGCAAGCGACTTTGTATCACATACACGTAACTCACGTGACGTAACTAATAAAGCATTTGGTATTAATGTAGATTGGCAAGTAAACGAGTCACTAAAAGCAAAATTTGATGTATCTCGCTCAACAGCTGAAAACGACCGTGCAGGTAATGATCGTTTTAACGTAGTGGGTATTATTAACAGCTATACTTTTGACGGTACAGGCAGCATTCCTACCGTACAGCATGATGGCTTTGAAAATGGTTCATTGCCAGATCCAAGCCTAGCGCGTCTTCACTACAACGAAATTGGTAATCAATTTACTGATGAAGATGAAATCACTGAAGTAAAAGCCGATTTTGAATACGTGCCAGATAAAGGCCCAGTAGAGCGTATTAACTTTGGTGCTTATCGCCAAGAGCGTGAAAAATCTAGCTTCCAAATTTTTGGTAGCCAATGTCAATTTTGTGGTTACGGTACACAAGCACCGCTTGATGAAATTGATTTTGAAGCATACACAGCGAGTAATTACTTCCCTGGTTTGATCGATACATTTTATAGCTACGATGGCGATAAAATGCTTGATTACTTAGCCGATCAAGGTTTCCCAGTAGAGCCAACGCTACAAAATAACCGTTACACAATTAACGAAGACATCACTAGTTTATACATGGACTTTACGCTTGGTTTTGATTTAGCTGATATGCCAGTAACCGTTAATATGGGTGCTCGTTACTCAGAAACTGATATTGAAGTTGCTGCAATACAAAGCTTTATTAGCGATGTAGTTCCAACTTCAGATGCGACATTGTTTGCTAACGTATTTGGCCCTGCGACTAATATTGAACAAGGTACTAGCTACTCAAACTTACTACCGTCTTTCAACGTTAAGCTTGAGCTACAAGATAATATGATTTTACGTTTTGCCGCGTACGATAGTATTACTCGTCCAACTATGTCTCAGTTATCTCCAGCAACAAACTTTAACGAACCACGTCGTCAAAACTTAACGGCAAGTGGTGGTAATCCAGCACTTAAACCATTCCAATCAGAAAACTGGGATATCTCTTACGAGTGGTACTACAACGATGCTAACTTATTTAGCTTTGCAGTATTTAGTAAAGAAGTTGACGACTTTATTGTTACGTTAACGGGTGCAGAAACATACGAAATGTCTGACCGTTCAGGTCCTGATTTTGCGTGTACTACATGTACAGACCAAACAGATGACGAACTTATTGGTAGCTCAGAAGTTTACACTGTAAGCCGTCCTCAAAATGGTGAGTCTGCAACCGTAACAGGCTTCGAAGTGGGTGTTACTCACATGTTTGAAAATGGCTTTGGCTTTATTGCCAATGCGACTGTTGTGAATAGCGATATTAGTGTAGGTGATGATACAACTCAAACATTTGCACTTGAAGGTTTGGGCGATTCACAAAACTTAGTATTGTTTTATGAGCAAGACAACTGGCAAGCACGTGTTGCATTTAACAACCGTGAAGGCTTTTTACGCTTAGTTGATAACGGCTTCAATGGTGAACCAGTGAACGTAGAAACGTACGGCCAGTGGGATATTAGTGCAAGCTACGATATTAACGAAAACTTCACTATTTTTGCAGAAGGCATCAATATCACTGAAGAAGAGTTAGTACAAACAGGTCGTTTTGCTAACCAAATTTATTCAGTGGAAGATAATGGCTCACGTTACGCGTTTGGTATTCGCGGATCGTTTTAATTAATGTTTGAGGCGAACTTCTCGCCTCTTGTTTCATTGCAGCACATTAGTGCTAATACCAATTAGGTTAATTTAACAGTAATGTATATTAGTTAACCTAATTGGCTAAAATGAAGCCACATTAAATCCAAATGCCCTACCGGGCATTTGTTGTATAAAACGTTATCAAAGATACTCAAAGAGTAGTCCATTATGAATAAAACAATAAAAACAATCGCAGTAATTGGTGGCGGCACAGCAGGATGGTTGAGCGCTGCAATTATAGCTTCGTATCACCAAGGTAAAAATGGTGATGGCTTAAAAGTGATGTTGGTTGAATCGTCAGATATTCCAACAATTGGTGTAGGTGAAGGTACCTGGCCCACGATGAAAAACACACTTCAGCAAATAGGTTTGCGTGAAGTTGATGTATTTAAAGCCTGTAACGCTACCTTTAAGCAAGGTGGTAAATTTGTAAATTGGACGCACGGCAACAACGACTTTTACTACCATCCATTTACTGTACCGCTAGGCTACGGCCGCATAGATTTAGCCCCTTATTTAGATAATGTTGAAGACTTTGCACAGCAAACTAATTTTCAACATGATATTTGCGAAGCAAGCTTAGCCCCAAGAGGTATAGCGCAAGGTGAATATCAAGGTAACTGTAATTACGCTTATCACTTAGATGCCGGCGCTTTTGCAGAAATGCTTAAACAACATTGTAAAAGTAAGCTTGGTGTAGAGCATATTATTGGTACTGTTGATCAGGTAAAACTTGATGACGATGGTGCAATAAATGAGCTTACTCTAAAAGATCAAACCCGCTTTATAAGCGCCGATTTATTTATAGACTGTACTGGTTTTTCATCATTGTTATTAGGCCAAGCGCTCAACGTACCGTTTAAAAAAATGGACCACGTGCTATTTAACGACAGCGCACTGGCGATGCAAGTCCCTTACGATGAAAACGATGACTCCTTAGCCAGCCATACCATAGCAACAGCGCAAAACGCTGGATGGATTTGGGATATAGGTTTAACGCATCGCCGTGGTGTAGGGCATGTATATTCAAGCAAATTTTTATCAGACGATGAAGCAGAGCAAAACTTACGAAACTATTTAGGCGATGCAGCAAACGGTTTAACTGCCCGTAAAATTAGCTTTGAGTCGGGCTACCGTGAGAAGTTTTGGCATAAAAACTGTGTTGCAGTGGGTATGTCAGCAGGGTTTGTAGAGCCGCTTGAAGCAACCGCTATTATGCTTGTTGAAATTTCAGCACGCTTTGTAGCAGAGCACATGCCAGCAGATACACAAGTAATGCCTATTGTAGCTAAACGCTTTAACGAGCAAATGGACTACCGCTGGCAGCGCATTATCGACTTTTTAAAGCTCCATTACATGCTAACCAAGCGTCCAGAACCTTACTGGCAAGCGCATGTACATCCGGACACTATTCCACAAACCCTGCAAGAAGATTTACTGCTTTGGGGAAGCCGTGGCCCGCTTATTCAAGATTTTCATGGCGCATTAGAGTTATTCCCAGCCGCCAGCTACCAGTACGTTTTATATGGTATGGGCTTCAAACCAGACTTTACTAAACAGGCTTATTTGTATTCACAAGACGCGCAAGCCAAACAAATAATTGAACGTAACAGCCAGCTTACACAGCAGATGTTGCAAACTTTGCCGCCACACCGCGCTTATATTGAGCAGTGGTTAGCGGCTAACCCAGTTTAAGGATGTGTAACTATGGCTATTAGTGAACTCGTAAACACTAAACACCAAACATTAAAAATCAACCCTAATGCAGGTGTTGAATATGCAAAAACGCAGCATTTAGTTAATTTAAGAGCTAACGAAGTGGCAAAAGCTGCATGCGACTTACCTATATTTTTAGCGCGAAATGCGCAAAACGGCAGTTATACCGTATCGGGTTTAACAAGCTTTAGTGCTGGGCAAAGTTTATTGGTTAATAACAACCAGTGGCAGGCGCTTTACACACCGGTATGTATACAAACTCACCCTCTTTATTTAATGACCCGTGAAGCAAATAGCAGCGACTACTTTATTGCGATTGATGATCAAAGCTCAGCCGTAAATACGCAGCAAGGCGAGGCACTATTTGATGCTAAAGGTAACCCAAGCTTATTTTTAAATTCACAGCAAAAGCTACTTGAGAGCGATTTAAAAAATGATTATCAAACGTATCAATTTACCCAGGAAGTAGCGCGCTTAGGGCTTATTAAAAACATAGATATTGTATTGCAGTTTGAACAAGGCGAAACCCAAACTATTCAAGGTTTGAGCAGCGTTGATGAAGATAAACTGCAAACTTTAGATAGCGATACCGTTGCAAACTTACACAAGCAAGGTTACCTAAGTGTGCTTAACAGTATGCTTATTTCACTGTTTCAGTTAAATGCATTGGTAAAGCTGCACAACCAACGTCCCGAACTTATGCCTTTAAAGCAAATTAAGTTAGAACTAAGTCGAGATGCGCACGCGCTGTAGCGTGCACTTTTTTATTACACAGACATTGCGCGTAACGCGTAGGAGACACACACATGTCAGATAACATTTTACAGCTGGTGGTTTTTGTTTTTGTCACCGCTTTAATTGGTGGCCTTACTTATTGGAAATGCCGAGGCCAAAATCGTAATAACGGACAAAGCCAAACCAAAGAGTATTTTTTAGCGGGCGGTGGCCTTACTTGGATGTTTGTTGCAGGTTCAATAACACTTACTAATTTAAGTACCGACCAACTAGTAGGTATGAATGGTAACCAAATGGCTTTACTAGTTTGGTGGGAGCTTGCAGCAATTATAGGTTTGATTATTTTAGCCAAAGTGTTTATTCCTGTTTATTATAAATACAACTGTACAACGACCACAGAGCTTTTAGAAAAGCGCTATAACAACAAACATATTCGCGCTGTTATTGGGGGATTATTCTTTTTAGGTAATGCACTTATTTACATGCCAGCGGTAATTTACTCAGGTGCGCTGTTTATGCAAACCATGTTTAAGGTTGATATTCCGCTAATGTATATTGCCACCGCATTTGCCATTGTAGGTGCTATTTATGCGTTTTTTGGTGGTCTACGTGCAGTTGCAGTGTCTGATACTTACAACGGTTTACTGGTACTGGGTATGGCTGTTTTAGTGGTATTTTTAGCACTAAATGCGATTGATTATGACTTTACGGGTATTCCTGAGGAGCGCTTAACACTCATAGGCGATACTGACTCACCTATTCCATGGCCAACACTTTTAACCGGTATGATCTTTATTCAAATGTATTACTGGGGTACTAACCAAACAATTACGCAACGAGCCATGGCTGCTCCTAATGTTAAAGAAGCGCAAAAAGGTATATTTGCCGCAGCGGGAATTCGTTTTTTAATCGTCCCTGCCATTGTGGTATTACCGGGTATCATTTCGTTTAAACTTTACGGCGATATTGGCGACGCTGCTTATGGTCGAATTGTAGGTGATGTAATGCCAGCATGGTTAACCGGTGTGTTTGCAGCGGCAATGGCAGCCGCTGTACTCTCTACTTACAACAGCTTATTAAATTCAGCTACAGCACTATACGTGTGTGACATTCACGAAGCTTACTTTAATAAAGAGCCAAGTGTTGTAAAGCTAAGCGGTTACGTAACATTGCTACTAACAAGCTTAACACTGGTACTTGTACCAATTTACCAGCAAGCAGACAGTATTATTAACTTGCTACAGCAATTAAACGGCTTATTAAGTATGCCTATATTCTCAATTTTTGTAGTGGGCTTATTATTTAAAAATGTTGATGCACGTGCAGGTATTGCAGCAGTAATTTTAGGTGTTGTAATGTACGGCATGCTTACGTTTGCAAACTCACCACTACATACTGACATTCATTACATTCATTTAATGCCAATTACACTGATTGTATGTGTAGCTTTTGCATTGATAGTAAATAAAGTGGTATTTGGTTTGAATGCGCAGTGGGCAGGTAAAACACCGGCACTTGATGACGCAGGACAAGTACAAGTACAAAAATAGATTGTAAATAGTTTAAGCTGACAAAATCGGTCATGGGGCAACTCTGGCCGATTTTTTATATATATTAAAAGCAATAACAGAATTTTAAAGTAAAGGTTAGTTTAATAACTTTTATTACAGTGGTACTTCCAGTGAGTTTATCTGACTATTTGCGATGTAAAGACTATCAAAACCTAATTTGTATGATATATACTATTATTATTGAGTGTCACCATCTGATAGATTGTGGCTCAAGCAAAGAGATACATTTAGTAAATAGTGTAGCTTACTAATTTTCGTTATATTTATAACTCACACAATGAACAAGAGGATAGGAAAATCATGGCCGACACTAAATCATTTTATCGATTAGACAGTGTAAACAGCACCGTTATTTTCGACTGCCAGAGCAAAACACCGGCGTTACTGTACTTTGGTAAACGCCTATCTGAGCAAACAACAGAAACAATGCTTACTCAGCTTGCTACCCGTCAAGAGGTAAAATGTGCCGTGGTTGAAGAAGCGCCTATTTCTCTATCTCCTTTATTAGGCGAAGGCTTTACTGGCGCGCCAGGGCTTGAGCTAGTAAATGATTCAATCGCATGGTCAGTTGGGCCAGAGCTTCAAGAAGTGCGTCAGCCTTCAAGTGCGACTGTTGAGTTTGTAAGTGTAGATAAGCTTCGTGGTATTGAAGTCGTGCACAGCATTACGCTTGACAACAACAGTGACGTACTAAGTGCACATACTGTATTAACTAATTTAGGTGACTCACCACTGAGCGTTAATTTTTGCGCCGCGCCAACATTTCAATTGCCAGATAGCGTAAGCAAAATAGTGAGCTTTGAAGGTCGTTGGTCAAACGAATTCCAGCGTCAATCTGTTGATTTAGTGCTTGGGAGTTTTGTACGCGAAAACCGTAAAGGCAAAACATCACACGATGTGTTTCCTGGTTTATTAGTGCATAACGAAAATGCAGGCGAGCAACACGGCGAATGTTACGGCTTTCATTTAGGTTGGAGCGGCAACAATAAACTACGCGCAGAGCTTTTAGCTGAAGGTCGTCGTTATGTACAAATGGGTGAGCTATTACTTCCTGGTGAGCTTACGCTTGCTAAAGGTCAAACGTATCAAAGCCCGAGCATTTATGGCTCGTTTTCAAGTGAAGGTTTTAGTGCGCTTTCTCGTAATTTCCATCGTTTTGTTAAAGCTAATTTACTTAGCCAAGCTCAACGTGAAAAAGCGCGCCCTGTGCATTACAACACGTGGGAAGGTATTTACTTTGATCACGACGTAGACACGCTTAAGCAACTAGCCGACAAAGTAGCGCCGTTAGGTATTGAGCGTTTTGTACTTGATGATGGCTGGTTTAAAGGCCGCCGTGGCGACAATGCAGGCTTAGGTGATTGGACAGTAGATTACAAAATTTACCCTGATGGTTTATCGCCAGTCATTGATCATGTTAATAGCTTAGGTATGGAGTTTGGTATTTGGTTTGAACCAGAAATGGTTAACCCAGATAGTGATTTATACCGCGCGCATCCTGATTGGGTTTTAGGCTCAGAAAATAACGAGCAGTTAAGCTTTAGAAATCAGCTAGTACTTGATTTAACGCGCTCTGAGGTTGTTGAGTACCTATACAAAGCGATTGACGATATTTTAGTTGAATACCCAACTATTAAGTACATTAAATGGGATATGAACCGCGATATTAACCATGCGGGTAATTTTGATGGCAAGCCTGCTGTGCATCAGCAAACATTGGCACTTTATCGTTTAATTGACCGTATTAAAGCGGCGCACCCTGGTCTTGAAATAGAAAGCTGTTCGTCAGGTGGTGCACGTGTAGATTACGGCGTACTTGCACACACAGATCGTGTATGGACGTCAGATTCAAACGATGCGCTTGATCGCCTTGAAATACAGCGTGGATGTTCGTTCTTCTTTCCATCGTCGGTTATGGGTGCACATGTAGGCCCGCGTGATTGTCATATTACAGGGCGTAATGTAAGTATTGAAATGCGTGCTGCGGTATCAATGTTTGGCCACATGGGAATCGAAATGGACCCACGTGAACTGACCGATCACGAATACAATGCACTTAAAGCGGCAATAGCACTTCATAAAGAGCATCGTGAGTTTATTCATGCTGCCGATTTATACCGCCTAGATAGCGACGATTTATCAATTAACTTTGGTTTAATTGATGCGCAAAAAACAAAAGCGTTATTTGCCTATAACAGCGTTCGCGAAACACCGCGTACAGCGCCTAATAAGCTTCGTTTTGTTGGCCTAGATTCCGATGCGCAGTACACACTTAATTTAGTGTGGCCGGTAAAATTTGAAGAGTATCGCCCATCTTCTATTGCTGCGGTAAATGGTCAAACATTTACAGGTGAAGCGCTAATGCAGTTTGGTTTACAAATGCCAATTTCATTCCCGCAAACATCGCTTATATTTGAGCTTAATAAAGCTTAAATTTAACTAAGAGAAGTAAAGGGCGAAAATCGCTTTTATGCTGCTCTATTGAGATATCAGAAGTCAGCTCTATATTGTTTAGAGCTGACTTTTTTATATCCTTAGTAAGCTAATTTAGTAAATTAACTTAGTAAACTCAAAAATATAGAAAATAGAGTGGTTACGCTTGCGCGTAATTTTGCTTATTACCCAACCAACGTTGAATTAGCGGGTCAACAACCTCTGGGTGTTGCTTAAGCATTTGCTGTGCAATCGGTCTAACTTGGTTGAGGATGTGCTTATCGCGGGTAAGATCGGCAATTTTAAACTCGGCTAACCCTGTTTGTTTTGTACCGAGTACTTCACCAGGGCCACGAATTTCTAAATCGCGCTCTGCTATCACAAAGCCATCGTTACTATCGCGTAGTACACCTAATCGCTTTTGAGCGGTATGAGACAGTGGTGCGTGGTATAAAAGCACGCAATGCGATGCAGTAGCGCCACGGCCAACTCGCCCACGTAACTGATGCAGCTGTGCTAAGCCTAAGCGCTCAGGGTTTTCTATAATGATTAAGCTCGCATTAGGGACATCTACACCAACTTCAATAACCGTCGTGGCAACTAAAACATGTATATTACCTGCCTTAAACTCGCTCATAATGGCTTGTTTTTCAGCTGATTTCATTCGCCCATGTACTAAGCCTACGTTTAGCTCTGGTAGCGCTTCTTTTAACTGCAGCGCGCTGTCTTCGGCGGCTTGGCATTGCAGTACTTCAGATTCATCAATAAGTGTACACACCCAATAAACTTGGCGGCCTTGCTCGTTACACGCTAATTTAACGCGGGCAATAATATCGTCTCTGCGAGTATCAGGAAGTGCCACTGTTGTGATTGGCGTACGCCCAGGTGGCAGCTCGTCAATCACAGAGGTTTCTAAGTCGGCATAGGCGGTCATGGCGAGTGTACGTGGAATGGGTGTTGCGGTCATGACTAGTTGATGAGGGTAACAATCACCAAACTTACCTTTTTCACGCAGTAATAAACGCTGGTGGACACCAAAGCGATGTTGCTCGTCAATAACAATAAGCACTAAGTTATTAAACTTAACTTCATCTTGAAATAAAGCGTGAGTACCTACAATCATTTGCGCTTCACCAGAGGCTATTTTTTCAAGTGTTGCTACGCGCTCTTTGCCTTTTGTTTTACCGCCAAGCCAAGCAACTGTTATACCTAGTTGATTAAACCACTTTGTAAAATTAACACCATGTTGCTCTGATAAAATTTCAGTAGGAGCCATTAAAGCGACTTGAAAGCCCTGCGCAATGGCTGTTAGTGCACTAAGTGCTGCTACTAGGGTTTTACCAGAGCCTACATCGCCTTGTACTAAACGCATCATGGGATACGCGTGTTGCATGTCACCTTTAATTTCAGCAACTACGCGGCTTTGCGCATTTGTGGGTGCAAAAGGAAGTTGCTCTAAAAATTGGCTTTCTAATGTGTTTACCGGATTTAATGCCACGGCTTTAACTTGTTGCCCTTGCTCTCGCACTTTTAATAAGCTGAGGTTTTGAGCAAGTAACTCCTCAAATACAAGGCGCTGTTGAGCAGGGTGAGTACCTTGCTCTAATGCAGCTACATCAACATTATTTGGTGGGCGGTGCAGTAATAATAAGGCGTCACTTAGCGGCATATTTGATGGCTGCCACTGTGAAGGCAGTAGTTCTTCTACTGAGTATTTATTTAGTAAATCAATAGCTTGCTCGCTTAAAGCTCTAATCGATAGTTGCTTTAAGCCTTCGGTTGTTGAATAAACGGGCGTTAATGTTGTCGCTACCGGCTGCTCGTTAGAGGTATCGCTGATGCTGTATTCAGGATGACTCATTTCAAAGCCAACACGGCCACGGCGCACTTCACCAAAACAACGTATTATTTTACCAGCGCTAAATGCGTTTTTTTGTGCAGCGGTAAAATTAAAAAATCGTAGTGTTAGCCTGCCAGTACCATCATTGATTTGGCAAACAAGCATGCGCCTTTTTCCAAACGTGATTTGGCTTGTTTCAATTGTTGCTTCAACACTCACGTGGCTATGTAGTGACAACTCATTAATCGCGTATAAGCGAGTGCGATCTTCATAGCGAAGTGGCAAATGAAAAAGCATATCTTGCACAGTTAAAATACCTAGCTTTAACAAACGCTCAGCCATTTTTGGGCCGACCCCTTTGAGCTCTGTAATTGGGTATTGATTTAAGCTAGGTTTAGACAAATTATATCAATCTTATTATTTGTGAATAAGTTAAGTGTACTTACAGAGCTTTAGTCCATCAAGTATGTTTTAAAGCTTGCCAAAATTGCTCGTCAGCGACTATTTCGCCGTTTTCATCAAGTGCAGGATAAGGTAATTTTTTTTGTTTACACTGCCTTGCGATAATAGGGTGGCAGCCTTCAAAGTAGAGTGGATGTTTAACTTCGGCGCTCAACATATCTCTATTATATAAACCAGCCAGCTCGCGTTGGCGCTGTGCTTCAAACAATATTAGCGCAGCAGCAACTGAAACATTTAGCGATTGCACCATGCCTTGCATTGGAATAATAATATTTTGATCGGCATATTCTAGGGCTTTTTCTGAGATCCCTGTTTTTTCTTGTCCAACAATAATAGCCGTTGGCTTGGTGTAATCTACTTCTCTAAAATCAACGGCATCTTCTGATAAGTGAGTTGCTAATATTTGTATTTCTGGATTGCGTTCACGCATTGCAGTAACAGCATCATCAATATTTCTATGTAAGTGCGTCTCTAGCCAGTTTTTACTGCCACCTGAGGTATTATTTGTTAGCCATTTTTGCTTTTCAGGCCATACAGCATGTACGTGATGACAACCAACCGCATCAGCACTTCGTACTATTGCAGATAAGTTATGGTGTTTGTGCACGTCTTCTAAGCACACGGTTAAGTCTGTTTGACGGCGCGAAAGTACGTCTTCGATTCTTTGATAGCGAGTTTGCTGCATGGTTATCCTCTTTTTTCGGCAATTATACGAGATTTTTGCAGTTAAGGCATTACCGTACGGCTAATTGGATTTTGTAGAGAAATCAGTGTTTCTGTTGATTGAATGGCTTCTATTGCCTGTATTTTATTAATCAGCACATCTTGTAAGTGATCAATAGATTTTGTCATTACCTTTATAAATATACTGTAGTTACCTGTTGTGTAATAAGCCTCTACCACTTCCTCCAATGCTTCTAGCTTTATAAGTGTTTGTGGGTAATCACGTGCGTTATTTAAATTAATACCTATAAAACAACACACATCGTAGCCTAGCTGTTTAGTATTAATCGTTAATTGGGTGCCTGTAATGATTCCTGCTTGCTTCATTTTTTCAATTCTTACGTGAATTGTCCCAGCGCTTACATTAAATCTTTTTGCTAATTCGGCGTACGCAGTACGGGCATTTTCCATTAATGCATGAAGTATCTGTTTATCGAGATTATCGATTAAATAATTTTCCATTATATTTTTCTCATAAAATTATCGAATATATGATTTTTATACCACTTAATTGATGGTTTTAATATGTTAAAGCTATTTTTATTATGGGATATTGAATTAATTCATCAAATCGTTACATTAACCTCATTAAAGGCGCTCATTAGGGCGCTTTTTATCAATTAAGCAAGTAACAATAACTGGGAATGAGGCCAATTATTATGAGTTCACACTATGTGCAGCAACAGCAGCAAATAAGTAAAGTTAAACAATTTTTTTCACAGCAACTAGAAACCCAACTTGGGCTGGTTGAGGTTCAAGCCCCTATTTTGGCTAAAGTAGGTGACGGCACGCAAGATAACTTAAGCGGCCATGAAAACGCAGTTGCTGTAAATGTAAAAGCGATTACAGATAGCCGCTACGAAGTGGTGCATTCATTGGCTAAGTGGAAACGTAAAACACTCGCTACTTATGGCTTTGGTGTTGGTGAGGGTATTTACACTCAAATGAAAGCTTTGCGCCCAGATGAAGATTCATTAAGTCCTATTCATTCTGTATATGTAGATCAATGGGATTGGGAAAAAGTAATTAACGAAACCACAGAGCGTTCGCTGGCAACACTAAAGCAAACTGTTCAATCTATTTATAAAGGGATAAAAGAGACGGAAGCTTTTGTAAGAGAGTCTTATGGTTTGACGCCTTTTTTACCGGACGACATTAAGTTTGTGCACAGTGAAGAGTTACGTAAAATGTACCCTGACTTTAGCGCTAAACAACGCGAAAAAGCCATTGCACAAGAATATGGTGCTGTATTTTTAATTGGTATTGGTGGCGCGCTTGGTGATGGCAAAATCCATGATGTAAGAGCCCCAGATTACGATGATTGGTCTACGCCGACATGTGAGCAATACATGGGTTTAAATGGTGATATTTTAGTATGGAACCCAGTGCTTGAAGATGCATTTGAAATTTCATCAATGGGTATACGCGTAAGTCCTGAAGTTTTAAAAGCGCAGTTAAGTACAACTGGAGATGAAGACCGCTTAGAGTTTGATTGGCATAAAGCGCTACTACAAAGTAAATTTCCGCAAACAATTGGCGGTGGAATAGGGCAGTCGCGCTTAGCTATGCTCTTGCTACAAAAGCAGCATATTGGTCAAGTACAAGTGGGTGTATGGCCGCAGCAAACACATGCTGAGGTAAGCGGTTTACTTTAAATGTGAATAAATTTGAGTGCTCAATAGAGCACTCAGTTATTAGCTTGTTTTGAACTCTATTTCAATTTTGTTATTCAAAAGCTTAACGTTGCACGGAGGGTAATTGCGGATTGTTTTAAGTACTTTATCAAAAATATGAATCTCTACACCTGAATGCAAAACAGAATTTACCGCTAAATTAGCGTCGTTAAGTAAATCGTGTAAGTCGTGATCTAAGTTTGAAAGACGTTTTTCTAATTGCTCTGCCTGCTCACAATAATGCTTTTGAGTAGCACCAATTTTAGTAATTAATAGTTTTTTCTTTTCGGCATCTTTCACTAAATCAGTTTTTTCTAGTGCTGCTTGCAACGTGTCTAGCTGTGCATCTGTTTTAGCTAAGTCTTTAAAGCAATTATCAGTATCAGCGGTTATTTCGGCGCCAGAAGCCGCTAGGTTAATAATCATTTTAGCGCCTGATTCATTCCCTATTTCGCCAGCAATGAGGGTCGTTGCATCGAGTATTTCGCCACCAAATATTTTTCCCTTAGGTAAGTCGGATTGACCAACTTGCAGTAAGCGTTTAGCTTTCATTACACAGTGGCTTGTTTGGCGATCAATAAAAATATTATTTGCTTCTAGGTAGCAATACTGTGAATGGGATACGTGAATATCACCTCGTGCAATAAGCTTACAAGACAGTGATTGTTCGTCGGCTTTTTGATGGCCAATAATGCCTTGTTTAACGGTGATGTTTCCGCCTGCGGTAAGCTCTCCTGATTCAACAGTGCCAAATATAGTAATATCGCCTTTGGCTGTTACTTTCATTCCAGGGTCTATATTGCGGGTAACAATAACACTGCCTTGAAAGTCAATGTGGCCGCTTTTTACGTTTACATCTGAAATGGTAAAAATATCGTCGACACGCATACCATTATTAATTTCAACCGGAACACCTGCAATAGTAGAGACTAGTTCAAGCGGATTTAGCTTTGATATTTCGGTGCCTTCGCCTGCTACTAATTGTTTATTTTCTCCGGGTTTTGCGGGCAGTATGTCACCTATTACGGTGAAGCCTTCTTTACCAGGGGTTGCTGGTTGTTGGCGAATAAGCACAGAGCCTGGCTCTACGCTTGCAAGCTTGCCAAAGTCGCGCATATCCACGCTGCCATCTTCTTTGAGCTTGGGGGTTTTTAAACGGTCTTTTAAAGTCTCTACGGTTGTTATTAGTTTAGTAGCCAAACCATCACTTGGTAGTCTGCCTTTAGCTAATACTCCCTTAACGACAGAACCCGCTGTATGTTCAAACTGTTTTTGCAGTAGCAACTCTAAAAATGCTTGCTTATAGCCACGCACAATTCCTGCTTTAACGAGTTGTTTTTTTGCATCTTCTAAACTTAATAATTTTCCGCCTTGGGCAAGGGTTAGCTCGCCAATGGCCAGCATTTTATCGTCGCTAATTGTTACATTTAAAGTGGCATTGTGTTTTGTTGCTACAACCAGAGTGTGTTGTGTGTTTTCGTTTTTAAAAAAATCATTAATAGCGTCATGATCTATTTTGCAGTCGCAAAAAGCTGACTTTTCGAGAGCCTCTAAAATAAATGCAGCGCTGGGAGGAATATGTTCTTTTACATCAAGTAAAACATTTCCATTGTTGGCAAGCTTAAACACGAGTTAATCCTTTTTTACTACTTAAGTTAAGTTTGTTTTTTAAAACACAACTACAGATTGCTAGAAATTTACATTTGAGTCAAGAAGTCACAGAGAACGAAGTGCTAAGAGAGAAAGAAAGGCTATAGAGAGGCTCTATAGCCTGTAATACTTAATTGGTAGAAGGAAGTTCCATTATTCCATCTATTTCAACTTGTGCACCTTTTGGAAGTGCACGAACACCTAATGCAGCTCTCGCTGGGTAAGGTTGCTTAAAGTATTGGCTCATAACTTCATTTACAGTCGCGAAGTTAGATAAATCAGTTAGATAAATATTTATTTTCACTAAATCTTGAATTTGCCCGCCAGCTTCTTCACATACCGCAGTGATATTTTTAAATACCTGATGCGTTTGCTCACTAAAGTCTTCTGAAATCATTTCCATCGTTTCTGGCACTAATGGAATTTGACCAGATAAATAAACAGCGGTGCCTACTTTAACTGCTTGGCTGTAAGTGCCAATGGCAGCAGGTGCTTTGTCGGTAGAGATAAATGCTTTATTCATGTGTTTCCTATTTTACTTTTTACGATAGACTTTTTGTACATCAGGCATAACGCGAATGCGGCGCATAATGTTAGCAACGTGGATACGGTTTTTAACGGTAACCCCTAAATCTATCACGTATAAATTACTTTCTTTTTCATCGGTGGTTATTTCTACAATATTGGCTTGGGTTGTAGTAACAACATTGGTTAATTTAGCCAGAGCCCCCTGATGATTAATAATTTCAACTCTCAGAGCTGCAATATATTCTTTCTCTGGGTTATCGTCCCATTTTACAACTAAGTATTTAGAGCGCTCATTTTCCCAGCCACGGATGTTTTTACATTCTTGGCGGTGAACGGTCAGGCCCTTACCTTGGCTTACATGAGCTGTAATAGCATCGCCAGGTACAGGTCGGCAACACTTGGAGTAATTAACTAGCATGCCCTCAGTACCAATAATGGTCGCTTTGGCTTGGCTGGTAATATCAGTTAAGTCGTCACTGTCATTTTGTAATAGGCGTTTGGCAATTAACATGCTCATTAGGTTACCAGAGCCAATTTCTACAAGTAATTCAAGAAGCGTTGTTAGTTCGTGCTCCTCAAGTACTCTCGCTATATTTTCATCAGCAATGCTATCTAGTTTGTTTTCACCTAATGCTGAATCAAGTAAGCGGCGCCCTAAAAGCATAGCTTCTTCATGATGCTGGCTTCTAAGGTAGTTACGAACGCCCAAACGCGCTTTACCAGTAACAATAAAGTTTAGCCATGTTGCATTAGGGTGAGCGCCTGAGCTTGTTATTATTTCTATAGTTTGCCCTGTATCTAAGGGCCTACTTAAAGGGTGCGGCTTGCGATTAACGCGAGCGCCTACGCAGGTGTTGCCTACATCTGTATGCACGGCATAAGCAAAATCGACTGCGGTAGCACCCATTGGTAGCTCAACAATACGCCCATCTGGTGTAAATACGTAAATTTCTTCTGGGAATAGCTCAGTTTTTACATTTTCAATAAATTCAAATGATGACCCCGCACTTTGCTGAAGCTCTAATAGGCTCTGCATCCACTGGCGAGCACGTTGCTGCGAAGTATTACCTGCACCATCACCTGCTTTTTTATACATCCAATGCGCCGCTACACCTTTGTCGGCCATATGATCCATATCGTGAGTACGAATTTGAATTTCAACAGGTATACCGTGAGGACCAACTAATGAAGTATGAAGCGATTGGTAACCATTTGTTTTTGGTACTGCAATATAATCTTTAAAGCGTGTTTCAATAGGTTTATAAAGACTATGAGCTACACCTAATACACGATAACACGTATCCATAGAGTCAACTGCAATTCTAAACGCGTAAATATCCATAACTTCGTTAAATAGCAGTTCTTTATTAAGCATTTTTTTATAAATACTATATAAATGTTTTTCACGGCCTGACACAGTTGCTTTAATGCCTGATTCTTCAAGACGTGCTTCTATTTCATGTTGGATATTAGTAATAACTTCTTTGCGATTACCGCGTGCTTTAGCAACTTCCGATTTAAGTGCGCGATGACGCATAGGATATAAAGCTTGAAAACCTAAGTCTTCAAGTTCATTTTTAATATCGTGAATACCTAAGCGGTTTGCAATTGGTGCGTAAATTTCTAGTGTTTCACGCGCTATTCTGCGGCGCTTATCTGGGCGCAATGCGCCTAAAGTACGCATATTGTGTGTTCTATCAGCAAGCTTGATTAAAATGACTCGAATATCCTGAGTCATTGCCATAATCATTTTGCGGTAGTTTTCAGCTTGGAATTCTTTTTTATCTTTAAAGCTAAGCTTATCGAGCTTACTCACACCTTCAACTAGCTCTGCAACAGTTTCGCCAAATATCTCGGCTAAATCTTGTTGACTAAAATCAGTATCTTCAATTACATCATGCATTAGCGCGGCCATGAGCGTTTCATGGTCAAGATGCATGCCTGCAAGAATTTGGGTTACTTCTACTGGGTGCGTTATGTAAGGTTCGCCACTCGAGCGAGTTTGTCCTTCATGGGCCTCTCGGGCTACCACGTAAGATTTTTGAACCAGCTCTACATCAGCAGCGGGCAAGTATTCTGAGATTTTCTTTTTAAGACCTTCAAAAAGATACATTCACACTCCAATGTTCTAGGGTCTGTTGACCTTTCAGGATTAAAATTTGTTCAATCTAGGGGCGATTTAATTGTGGCGCGAGGTTTTTAGCCTAGCGGGCTAAGTAAAAATCGAGCAACAAAGAGTAAAGTGCCCCTAGGCAGAACCCTTTAGGCAGCGCATGTTTTGCATTTATGCTGCGTTATCGCCTATTTATGGGGAATAACCACACTACATAGGCTCTGCCTTGCCTAAATACCAAACATACTACTGCAAATTTAACCTCGAAAGATAAAGAGCCCTAGTGAAGTAAATTAGGTAAGCTACGAATATACGATGAAAAGAGAGGATTGCCAACGGCTATAGTAGAAATACTGCGCCGTTGGCTAAATCAGACCGGGAGGTCGATTATTGGTTGCCACCAACAATAGCGGCAACAGCAGCTAATTCAGCTGCTTCTTGGTGTTGTTGTTCTTCACGGTCAATTAAGTCCATTGAAGAGCTATCAACTAAACCTAGTTCAATTTCACGTAAAGCAACTACCGTTGGCTTATCGTTTTCAGGGTCTACTAGTGGAGTTTTACCACCAACAGCAATTTGGCGGGCACGACGAGCCGCAACTAAAATTAAGTCAAAACGATTACCAACTGCATCTACTGCATCTTCAACTGTTACGCGGGCCATCACAGCACTCCAAAAATAATTTAAATCAAAGACGTAGTTTACTGCAAGCAGCCACTTTCGCCAATAGCCAGTGTTCAATTTTTATCAGTTTTACTTGCCTAAGCCTGATTTAAATAGACTTAAATTATTTAAGCAGGCTATTTAGTAAAACTTGATGGCGTTCTTCTTGCGCTTTTTGGGTTAAGCGCTGAGCCATTACAATCATTTCTATGTCGCCAAGCGCAGTCTCAAAGTCATCATTAACAATTACATAGTCGTATTCGTTATAATGTGATGTCTCAGATTGTGCTTTTGCCATACGAGAGGCAATAACCTCAGCCGAATCTTGCCCACGATTATTTAAGCGTTGCTCTAATTCTTCTTTTGAAGGCGGTAGAATAAAAATAGTTTGTACGCTTGGCATAATTTTGCGCACTTGCTGAGCGCCTTGCCAATCAATATCTAAAAACACATCAATACCCGCATCAAGTTGCGACTCAATAGCCTGCTTTGATGTGCCGTAGTAATTGTCAAACACTTGGGCCCATTCAAAAAAGTCATCTTTGGCAATAAGCGCTTTAAACTCATCTGTAGATGCAAAGTGATAATGCACACCATTTTCTTCGCCTGGGCGAGGGGCGCGAGTTGTATGTGATACAGATACTTTCATATCAGCGTGTTTTTTTAATAACGCATTGATTAAGCTTGATTTACCAGCACCTGAAGGGGCTGATAAAATAAATAAGTTACCGCGAGTTTGTGCCATGCTTTTCTCTACCTAAAAATAAACAGGCTTGGATTACAAGTAAACCAAGCCTTTAATTAACTGTATTGTACTTTAATTAGCTCACCTTGCTCAAGTTAGACGTGCTCAAGTGAGCCATGTTCAAATTGAAGTGGCAATGTTTTACTAAGTTAGACTTTAAATAAAATTACAGTTTAAAATTGCCAACAGAACTAGCCGCTAGATATAACTATTTGATAAGGTGAAGTATCACCTAGTAAAGAGTCTTTATGCTTAATAAAACCTTATTTACCGCACAACAAGTAAGAGATAATGAAGCTTTAGCGGCTAAAAATAGTCATTGCGATTTATTTACCCTAATGCAGCGAGCAGGCGAGGCTGTATATAAGCAATGGCAGTTATTTGATGCGCAGCATACATTAGTCATTGTTGGCCATGGTAACAACGCTGGAGACGGTTACGTTGTAGCTAGGCTTATTATGCAATCAGGTAAAAAGGTAACAGTATGCGCTGCTGAACCCGAAAAAACATTAAAAGGTGATGCTGCAAAAGCGCAGCAGCTATGGAGAGAAGCGGGTGGGGTGGTTTCTCATTTTACAAAAGATGCTCTTAATGAGTGCGATATCGTTATTGATGCGCTCCTTGGTACTGGGCTTAAAAGCGCAGTGCGTGATCATTTTGCGAATATAATTAACGCTGTAAATAACAGTGGTAAGCCAGTAATAAGCATTGATATTCCATCAGGCATTGAAGCAAATACAGGACAGCCTTTAGGATGCGCAGTACAAGCAACTTCAACCGTTACTTTTGTGGGTATTAAGCAAGGGCTCACAACGACAGCAGGTAAACAATATAGCGGTAAGTTAGTATTTGATGATTTAGCAGTTGGCGATGCATTTACTTGTATAGCGCAATCATCAGGAACCTTGATAAATATTAATAGCTTTAAAGGAATTGCCACGCGGGCAATCAATAGTCACAAAGGCAGCCATGGCAAGCTTTTATGTGTTGGTGGCAATCAAGGTACTGCAGGTGCAATTAGGTTAAGTAGTGAAGCAGCTCTTAGAACGGGTGCTGGCATGGTGAGGGTGTATACACACGAAAGCTCAATAACGCCTATTAGTATTGGCAGACCAGAGCTTATGGTAAGCAGTAATAACTTACATCAAGCGCTAGAGTGGGCAAGCTGCGTTGTTATTGGCCCAGGGCTTGGGCAAGACGAGTGGGCACAACAAACATTCGATGAAGTAATGCAATATTGCCAAAACAATAAAATGCCATTGGTTATAGATGCAGACGCCCTTAATTTACTCGCTAAGCAAGCCTCATCGTATGTGTTAGAGCAATGCGTACTTACGCCACATCCAGGCGAAGCTTCGCGACTGCTAAGTGTTAGTACCAGCGATATAGAATCAGACCGCTTTAATTATGTCCGCCTTTGCGCCAAGCGCTATAACGCGACTTGTGTATTAAAAGGCGCTGGAACATTAATAGATAATGCCCAGCACACGTGGGTGTGTGAAGATGGCAACCCAGCACTGGCAGTTGGCGGCAGTGGCGACGTACTCACTGGTATTATTGGGGCATTACTTGCTCAAGGTTTAACTATTGATGAAGCAGCACGCTATGGTGTAACACTGCACGCTAAAGCCGGTGATATCGCAAGTGAGCGAGATGGGCAAAGGGGAATGCTACCCAGTGATTTGTTCGCAATTGTAAGAGAGTTAGTTAATAAAGTGACGTGAGTTTAAGTGTCACTCAACTATTAGTGTTCGGTTTTAAATTGTTGAACGTTATCGCACCCACTAAAAAGCATACACCTACATAAAGCCAAACACTACTTGCTATAATATTCCACGTATCGGCACGCATTAATGCAGGGATAATTATTAAGCTTCGTATGATACACAAGGTTGCAATAGCAATTAAAGCGGTTCTAGTAAGTACTATGTTACGCACTAAGCCAATTGCTGATAAAGCAAATGCAGTACATGCAAACATGAGTCCAGCTATTGCAATACTACCTAAAGGCGCAAGGAATGTACCTTGCTGTGATGATTCTATTATTTGTATTGGAGCGCGAGCAAATATATACCAGCTAGTGCCACCCCAAATACAAAGTAAATGCCATACAGCCGCTGCAGATGCAATAACTCCCGCGCTTAATAAAAATTTTGCTTTTATATTTAACAGCATTTTATCTCACTGATTATTAAGCTGTAATAAATCCCATTTTGTACCATATAGGTCTTCAAAAACCACTACGGTGCCATAGGGTTCTACTCTAGGCTCTTCGTTAAATGTAACGCCTTTAGAAAGCATTAAATTATAATCTCGCCAGAAATCATTAGTATGCAAAAATAAAAACACGCGACCACCCGTTTGATTACCAATAGCGCTAATTTGTTCGGGCGTTGTGGCTTTAGCAAGCAGTAGATTAGTTCTGCTCGAATTAGCTCCGTTTGAATTTGGAGGTGAAATTAACACCCAACGTTTACCATCTCCTAAGTTAGTATCCTCGACTAATTCAAAATTTAGCTTTTGAGTATAAAACTCAATGGCATCGTCGTAGTCCTTAACAACTAATGCAATGCTGCCGATATGCTGTTGAACGTTAGTCATATTTGGTTTACTCCGTACTATTAAATAAATGTGCTTTTTATCATATTTAGCAAACGATCAAGTAGGGTATATGCCCGCAGTATGTAATATGAATTAACTTACGAGTTCGTCTTCATCATCGAGTGGATCGCCTGAGTCTCCTTTACGTTTACGCAGTTCTTGTTTTGCTTTTTGTACATTTTCGTATGTAGGTGGTGGGATAGGAATAATAGAAATAAGCGGAAAGAATGCTAAAAATAAATAAGCCCCCTTAGACATACTTTTACCCCACGTGACCATTTTGAGCATAGCCCAAACTACGAATGAAAATAACCCAGTCACAAGAGCAACAAAAACAAAGAAGATGAATATTTCGTTATTATTTAATAAATCCATTTAATATAAATCTTAGTTATACGCAACTTAGGTATGGGTATAAATTAAACAATATCAATGATTTTTATTCTAAAAAGCAAAAAACCAGCCGAAGCTGGTTTTTTATATAAGCGAGGTGCTTAAACGGTGATGTTTATCACATCATTCCGCCCATACCACCCATTCCGCCCATGCCACCCATATCAGGTGCACCAGCAGATTCGTCTTTAGGGATTTCAGCTACCATTGCTTCAGTAGTGATCATTAGACCCGCAATAGATCCTGCAAACTGTAGCGCAGAGCGTGTTACTTTAGTTGGATCTAGGATACCCATTTCAATCATGTCGTTGTATTCGCCAGTTGCTGCGTTGTAACCGTAGTTACCATCGCCGCCTTTAACTGCGTTAATTACAACTGATGCTTCGTCGCCTGCGTTAGTTACGATTTGACGAAGTGGTGCTTCCATCGCACGAAGTGCAACTTTAATACCGTGGTTTTGATCTTCGTTGTCGCCAACTAAATCAACTAGCTTGCTAGCAGCACGTACAAGTGCAACACCGCCGCCAGGTACTACGCCTTCTTCAACCGCTGCACGAGTTGCATTTAATGCATCTTCAACGCGGTCTTTTTTCTCTTTCATTTCGATTTCAGTAGCAGCACCTACTTTGATAACTGCAACACCGCCAGCTAGTTTAGCCATGCGCTCTTGAAGTTTTTCTTTATCGTAGTCAGATGTAGCTTCTTCAATTTGTGCTTTAATTTGAGAAACACGACCAGTGATACCCGCTTCTTCGCCAGCACCATCAATGATAGTTGTATCATCTTTAGTGATAATTACGCGTTTAGCTGTACCTAGGTCTTCAACTGTTGCTTTTTCAAGCTCTAAGCCGATTTCTTCAGAAATAACAGTACCGCCAGTTAATACAGCAATATCTTGTAGCATTGCTTTACGACGATCGCCAAAGCCAGGTGCTTTAACAGCTGATACTTTAACAATACCGCGCATGTTATTAACTACTAATGTAGCTAGTGCTTCGCCTTCAAGGTCTTCTGCAATGATTAGTAGTGGTTTACTTGCTTTAGCAACCGCTTCTAATGTTGGTAATAATTCACGGATGTTAGATATTTTTTTATCTACAAGTAGAATAAATGGGTTATCTAGTTCAACAGTGCCTTTTTCTGGGCTGTTGATAAAGTAAGGAGATAAGTAACCACGGTCAAACTGCATGCCTTCAACAACATCTAGTTCGTTTTCAAGTGATTGACCTTCTTCTACAGTAATAACACCACTGTTGCGGCCTACTTTTTCCATTGCTTGAGCAATGATATTACCAATCTCTTGATCAGAGTTAGCTGAAATAGTACCTACTTGTGCAATTGCTTTAGTATCAGAACAAGGAACAGATAACGCTTTAAGCTCTGCAACAGCAGCAATAACTGCTTTGTCGATGCCGCGCTTAAGATCCATTGGATTCATGCCTGCTGCAACAGCTTTAAGGCCTTCATTAACAATAGACTGTGCAAGTACTGTAGCGGTAGTTGTACCATCGCCGGCTGCATCATTTGCTTTAGATGCAACTTCTTTAACCATTTGTGCGCCCATGTTTTCAAACTTGTCTTCAAGTTCGATTTCTTTTGCTACAGATACACCATCTTTAGTGATAACTGGAGAGCCAAATGATTTGTCTAGTACAACGTTACGGCCTTTAGGACCTAATGTAACTTTTACTGCGTTTGCCAGGATGTTTACGCCAGTTAGCATTTTAGCGCGTGCGTCACCTGCAAAAAGTACTTCTTTTGCTGCCATGTTTTAAATTCCTCTAAATTCTTAAATGTTTATAAACGAAAAGTAGGTTTAGCCTACAATGCCTAAAATATTATCTTCACGCATGATCAGGTACTCTTGACCTTCGATCTTTTCAACTTTTTCAACATATGAGCCAAATAACACAGTGTCACCGGCTTTAACTTCTAACGCTCTCACGTCACCGTTATCTAAAACGCGACCATTACCTACGGCTACAACTTCTCCGCGAGTTGATTTTTCAGCTGCAGAGCCAGTTAATACAATACCGCCAGCAGATTTTGTTTCTTCTTCTAGACGTTTAACGATTACGCGATCTTGTAAAGGACGAATGTTCATGTTTTTTAGTTCTCCTAACAGTTTCTGAACAGTACAGAAAAAAGCTTTTCTAATTTGCATTCATTAATGGGGGTAGAGTGTAAAATTCCAAGAGAAAAAATGATAAATTTTTAATCTTTTCGCTCATATTCGCCATCAATAGTCGTTGGTCGTTCCATTTGCCCTTGCTCTCGTTCAGCATGTTGCTGCCCAGCAAACGGCGATGGCCCTTGTTGCCTACCTGCGCTCATTCTAACAGTTGCTTGGCTAGCAAGACCTGCGGCCAGTTTGTTACGAATTGCAGGCGTTAATAATAGTAACCCAAACACGTCGGTCATAATGCCAGGGGTAAGTAATAATACCCCTGCAATTACAACGCATATTCCGGTAAATAATTCTTTGGCTGGCATTTGCCCTTGCGCCATTTGCGCTTGTACGTTTTGCAGCGCACCCATACCTTGTGTTTTAACCATTTTGGCACCTAAAATCGCGGTAATAACAACAAGTGCAATTGTTGCAAATCCGCCAATCACATCGCTTACTTGAATCAGCAAAGCGATTTCGATAATAGGGATGATGATAAACAACACAAATAAAAATCTAAACATAGCGCTCTCTAAATAATGACACTCAAAAGAGTTGATGAAATATAAATGAGGGTGACTAGGTCTCTTTTCAAGGTTAGGGCATAGGTATAGTCATTTTACTGATATTTAAGCGTCTACACATTGTATCGGCTATCAGATACTATGAAGCTAGACACTGTCCAATAAGAATAGGTTCACAATGACTACGCATTTTAAAATGATTTTTACGACTTGCAAAGACGAAGCAGAAGCACGCAGCCTAGCAAGGGCGTTGGTAGAAAAAAAGCTAGCAGCTTGTGTAAATATTTTACCTAACATGGGCTCTATTTATATGTGGGAGGGCGAAGTAGCAGAAGCAACTGAAGCCAAGCTACTTATAAAAACAAAAGCAGATAAAATGAACGATGTGTTTTTAACAATAAAAGAGCTACATAGCTACGAAGTGCCGGAGATTCAGGTTGTAGAAGTTTCAACCGGTAATTTGGCGTATTTTAATTGGATGGACGAGGTACTGAATTAATGCGTTTTTTCTTTTTATTGTTGGTTACATTATTAACTGTACCCGTAAAGGCTGCGACTAATAATGTGCTTGGTGATCTACTTGGGCCTCCGCAACAGACTTTTTTACCTGTAGACCAAGCGTTTGTTTTTGATTTTGACCAACAAGGCAGTACCTTGTTTGTAGGTTGGGATATAGCGCCAGACTATTATTTATATAAAAAGAAAATAGAAATTATCGCCAAAGGTGCAAACATTCAAGTAGGCGATTCTGGCCGTGGCGAAATTATTGAAGATGAATTTTTTGGTAAAACAGAGGTTTTTTTTAATTCCGCGAGTGTTATTAGTAAGCTAAGTAATGTAACCGAAGGCGCCGTGGTTAAAGTTCGTTACCAAGGCTGTGCAAAAGCAGGGCTTTGCTATCCACCAGAAGTAATTAGCATCCCACTTAGTGTTATTAGTGGCGCACAGGTTAAAAATGTAGATCAAAATAGCGCCACCGATGAAGCGGCAACTGCGCAAAGCACATTTGCAGCACTCAACGAGCCAGCTACTGAACCTACAACAAATTCGGATGATACCGAAAAAGAACTTACTTTTACTGAACAGTTAGCAAGTCAGGGCTTAATAACTAATTTACTTATATTTTTTGTTGTTGGTGTAGGCCTTGCTTTTACGCCTTGCGTATTTCCAATGTTTCCTATTTTGTCGAGCTTAATTGCGGGTCAGCAAAACCTTTCAACTAAAAAAGCGTTTGCGTTGTCGTTTGTATATATACAAGGCATGGCAGTTACCTATGCAGCGCTTGGTTTAGTTGTTGCGGCGCTTGGTGGGCAAGTGCAGGGGTATTTACAGCATCCATTTGTATTAGTTAGCTTTAGTTTACTATTTGTATTATTGGCTATGTCGATGTTTGGTTGGTACGAAATAAAACTGCCAAGCAGTATGATGAGCAAGCTAACTCAGGTAAGTAACAATCAAAAAGGCGGCAACTACGTTGGCGTATTTTTAATGGGCGTACTGTCGGGGCTAATTGCATCACCATGTACTACAGCGCCACTGTCGGCGGCACTCTTATTTGTTGCGCAAAGTGGTGATTACTTAGTAGGTGGTTTAACACTATACGTGCTTAGTTTAGGTATGGGGTTACCACTTTTATTACTTGGTACATCTGGTGGTAAATTACTGCCTAAAGCCGGTGGTTGGATGGAGCAAGTTAAAACCTTGTTTGGTTTTGTGATGCTCGTTGTGCCGCTTATATTACTTGAGCGACTAGTGAGCGCCGACATTATATTATTAATGGCCGGTGTGCTTGCATTAGCAACGGCACTTTACCTACATCACTGGCAAAGCAGCCAAACACAAAGCAAGTTAAAAACTGCATTATGGTTTGCTGCAACGCTATTAGTTATGACAGGGTTTACGTTAACTAAAAACTACTTTTGGCCAGTACAAGCTGTGCAAGTAAGCTCACAAAGTAATGAGTTTAAAAAGGTGGCGGATTTAGCTGAGCTAAAAGAAGCCGTAGCGCAAGCGAGTAATGAAGGTCGAATGGTTATGGTCGACTTATATGCTGACTGGTGTGTGGCGTGTAAAGAGTTTGAGCATTACACGTTTCCAGATGCCAAAGTGCAAAGTGAATTTAGCCATTATCAGCTAATTCAAGTTGATTTAACTAACAGTGACAATAAAACAATTGAGTTAATGGAAGAGTACACCGTGTTTGGTTTACCTAGTATTTTGTTTTTTAACACCCAAGGTAAAGAGCTAACTACACAACGTGTAACCGGCTTTTTAAACGCAGAAGATTTTGCTAAACACCTTGCTACAGTGCGCGCCAGCGCACAATAATAGTGCAATAGAGCCACTTGGATATACCAAGTGGCTTACGACTCCCTCCTAGTTCTTCGTTCCCAAAATAGAGATTGGACCAGTATTTTGCTGCTATTTACATCGAAATCACTATAATAGTTGGTTAACGTGAGAATTTGTTGCTACATTACTTTTTTCTGCTTACTTAAAAGCGAAAAACTACTTAGCAACCGCTTAACTCATTACTTATAGGATATATCGCGTATTATGGCTGCAAAATTTAACCTTTTAGTTATAAATGGTCCAAATTTGAACATGCTTGGCAAGCGTGAACCGGATAAATACGGTTTTCAAACGCTAAGTGAAATTATGAGCGAACTAACCAGTGCCGCTGATAGTCTAGATGTTGAGTTAGCACATTTTCAAAGTAATAGTGAGCAAGCCCTCATTGAGCGAATACACAGTGCTTGGCAAGCGGTTGATTACATAATAATTAACCCTGCTGCATTTACGCATACAAGCGTTGCATTACGTGATGCATTGCTAAGTGTTGATATTCCGTTTTTTGAAGTGCACTTAAGTAATGTGCACGCACGTGAAGCCTTTCGTCATCATTCGTATTTTTCTGATGTGGCACAAGGCGTGATATGTGGATTAGGTGCAATGGGTTACCACGCAGCATTAAATGCCGCTGTGAGCCGGTTGAAAAACTCGATTTAATTTTAAATTAACACACAAACAAACAGGCGGGTCGTGTAATGGATATTCGCAAGATAAAGAAGCTTATCGAATTAGTAGAAGAATCAGGTATTGCTGAGCTAGAAATCACTGAAGGTGAAGAATCAGTACGTATTAACCGTAACAACATGAGCGCAGGCCCTGGTTACCCGCAATTTGCTCCACAGCAATATGCACCGGCGCCAGCAGCCCCAGCTCCAGTTGCAGCAGCTCCTGTAGCAGTTGAAGCAGCAGCTCCAGCAGAACCTACTGGCCATCAAGTTAAATCACCAATGGTTGGATCTTTCTATGCAGCAGCGTCTCCTGAAGCTCCAGCGTATGTAGAAGTTGGTCAGCAAGTTAAAGTTGGCGATACGCTTTGTATTATCGAAGCTATGAAAATGATGAACCAAATTGAGTCAGATAAAGCCGGTACAGTAAGAGCTATCTTAGCTGAAAATGGCGAGCCAATAGAATTTGATCAACCTCTATTCATCATTGAATAATAGCGTAACCTAAAAGGCCAACTCTAATGTTAGATAAAGTAGTCATTGCAAACCGAGGTGAAATTGCACTTCGTATATTGCGCGCCTGCAAAGAGCTTGGGATCAAAACGGTTGCTGTGCATTCAACGGCGGATCGCGATCTTAAGCATGTATTGCTTGCAGATGAAACCATCTGTATTGGTAGACCATCAGCAACTGAAAGTTATTTAGATATCCCGCGCATTATTGCTGCGGCTGAAATAACTGACGCTGTAGCGATTCATCCAGGTTACGGTTTCCTTGCAGAAAACGCTGATTTTGCCGACCAAGTTGAGCAAAGTGGTTTTGTATTTATTGGTCCAAAAGGTGACACTATTCGCCTTATGGGTGATAAAGTTTCTGCTATTTCAGCAATGCGTAAAGCAGGCGTTCCATGTGTACCAGGGTCTGATGGTCCGGTATCAGATGATAAAGAACGTAACATGCAAATCGCTAAACGAATCGGTTACCCGGTAATCATCAAAGCCGCTGGTGGCGGTGGTGGTCGTGGTATGCGTGTTGTTCGTAGCGAATCTGAACTTATTGATTCAATTGCATTAACACAGCAAGAAGCTAAGCAGTTCTTTGGTAATAGCATGGTTTACATGGAGAAATTCCTTGAAAACCCACGCCATATCGAAGTTCAAGTATTAGCAGATGGCCAAGGTAATGCAGTACATTTAGGTGAACGTGATTGTTCTATGCAACGTCGTCACCAAAAAGTAGTTGAAGAAGCACCAGCGCCAGGTATTACTGCAGAAACACGTAAATTTATTGGTGAACGCTGTACACGTGCATGTATCGAAATCGGTTACCGCGGTGCAGGCACGTTTGAGTTTTTATACGAAAACGGCGAGTTTTACTTCATCGAAATGAATACACGTATTCAGGTTGAACACCCTGTAACTGAAATGGTTACTGGTATTGATTTAATCAAAGAGCAGTTAAAAATTGCTGCGGGTCAACCATTATCATTCACGCAAGACGACGTTGTTATTCGTGGTCATGCTATTGAGTGTCGTATTAATGCTGAAGACCCTGAAACGTTTATCCCTTCACCGGGTAAAATTACACGTTTCCATCCTGCTGGTGGCTTAGGTATTCGTTGGGACAGCCATATTTACGCTGACTATACGGTTCCACCACATTACGATTCAATGATTGGTAAGTTAATCACTTACGGTGAAAACCGTGACGTAGCTATTGCCCGCGCGCGCAATGCACTTAACGAGCTAGTAATTGACGGAATTAAAACTAATACTCCTTTGCATAAGAGAATTCTTGCAGATGAAAACTTCCAAAATGGTGGTACTAACATCCACTATCTTGAGAAGAAATTAGGATTGTAATTCTAGCCTGTAAAAAGGCGTTTTATCTTAGTTAATAACCCGAGTTATTAAGCTGATTTAAATAATTAAAAATCCGATATCAGGAGACTGATATCGGATTTTTTAATGCCTGTAATTTAAGTTTTATAGGCAATAAAAAAGTCCATAAAATATACTGCAAAGAGTAAATTCGATGGACTCAATATTTATATAATATGTTGAACTAACATTACACTAATTTAGATTCAATTAACTGTAGTGCTTCTTCTAAAATTGTTTCTACTGCTTTTTTAGCGCGCTCAGGATCGCGTGACTTTATGGTCTCTAAAATATCAGCGTGCTTAGCAACGTCTGCGCCCGGTACACCTTTAATGTGGTTTGTATAACGAATACTTACTCTAAGAGCAGTACTAATAAACTCAGTTAATTGCACAAAAAAGCGATTGTTACTGGCCACTAATATGCTGGTATGAAAAGCAATGTCGGCTTCTAATGGGTCGTCTAAGCCTTCGTCTGCTTCAGCCATACGGGCTAAGGCACTATCTATATCAGCGAGTTGTTCAGCAGTTGCATTTAGTGCTGCAAGAGCGGCCGCTTGTGGTTCAAGGGCTACGCGTACTTGAGTAAACTCTTTTAATAACGACAGTGATGGCTTACTGCTTAAAATCCAACGTAGTACGTCGGTATCAAACATGTTCCAGCTACTTTCAGGTAATACACGAATACCTTGCTTAGGACGCGATGAAATTAACCCTTTAGCAGAAAGCATTTTTACCGCTTCGCGGGTAGCGCTGCGACTTACATCATACTTTATACATAAATCGGCTTCAGAAGGCAGGCCTTCGCTTACAGGGTAAACACCACGCACAATAGCAAAACCCAAATCGTGGGTTAATTGTTGTGTTAAATTTTGACGGGGTTGGCTTTTCATTGCGCAGGATTCCGAGTTGATATATTGCTTTATTATATATCATATATCATATTAATGTACTCAAGGATATGATATAAACTTTTAATTAGCTAAATATTTTAACACAGCAATAACAACTTAGTTTGGCTCTTTATACTGTAAATGTAAGTTTATAAAGAGTTTAAATAAAATTGAAAATGCGCTGTATGGAGAGTTGAATTTGAACACCCTAGCTCAATATCATAGTCTTTCTGGTAAAGTTATTTTTATTACAGGCGGTGCATCAGGCATTGGTAGAGCAATGGTTAAATCCTTTGTAAACCAAAATGCAAAAGTAGCATTTATAGATATTGATGATAAGGCAGCGCAATCGCTTATTCGTGATTTACCCAATGCAAAACTATGGTATAGGCAAGTTGATGTAACTGACTCTCATGCACTTCAGCAATCACTTGTGGATGCATGCGCCGCTTTTGGTGCCATTAATGTACTAGTTAATAATGTAGCGAACGATCGCCGTCAAGCAAGCGAAGACGTTACAGTGCAAGACTGGGATCAGTGCTTACAAATAAACTTAAACCCTGCATTTTTTGCCTCTCAAGTTGCTATGTCTTTTATGAAGGGCGATGGAGCGGGCAGTATCATTAACTTTAGTTCTATTAACGCTATTATGGGGCAACCTCAAATGGCAGGCTATGTAACCGCAAAAGCAGGCCTAATTGGTATGACTAAGGCACTGGCTCGCGATTACGGCGAGTTTGGTATTCGCGTTAACGCTATTTTACCAGGGTGGGTGGCTACCGACCGTCAACTAGCAAGCTGGTTTACCGAAGAAGAGCAAGTTAAGTGGATGGAAGCCATGGCGCTTAAAAAATTAGTAACTCCTGAAGATGTTGCTAATTTGGCACTCTTTTTAGCCGCCGATGAAAGCAGTATGATCACCGGGCAAAGTATTAAAATTGACGGTGGGAGGCTTTAAAGCTTGGCTACTTCATCTCTTTTTATTGCTGTTGACTGGGGCACGAGCCATTTACGCGCTTATTTGTGCGAAGTACGAGCGCAATCAACACTTAAATTATTAGCACAACGTGATGGCCCAGGTGTTGTTAAAGCAAATCAAAATTTTGAGCAAACCCTAATCGACACCATTGCAGTGTGGAAGCAAGAATATGGCAGCTTACCTATATATATTGCAGGACAAATTACCTCAAGCATCGGCTGGCACGAAACACCTTATTTAGAATGCCCAATTAATCCCGAAGGGTTACTTAATGCTGCTGTTAGCTTTGATTGCGATGGGCATATTATTAAAGCGTTACCTGGCACAAAGTGTACGCTGCAAAATGGCTTGTTTGATGTAATGCGCGGCGAAGAGCTGCAAATTTTAGGGTTTTTAAAGCAAAACCCAGAGTATCAACAAGGTAAAATATTACTCTGTTTGCCTGGCACACATACCAAATGGGTGCTTATAAACAATGGCGAAATCATTTGCTTTAAAACAGCCATGACCGGTGAGTTATATGATTTGTTATGTCATCAAAGTGTTTTAATTCCTAACGACTGTGCAGAAGGTGAGTTTGACTTTAAAGCATTTGAGCAAGGCTGTGAGCTAACTTTAGGTAGTGATAGCGGTAACTTGGCACATGGTATTTTTAGTGTGCGTACCCGCCAGCTTTCAAAGGAGTTAACGCCAGTACAAGCTAAAGCCTATTTGTCGGGTGTATTAATTGGCAGCGATGTACGAGCAGCTCGCCACGCTAGTGAATGGCAATTATTAAGTGATACACAAGTTGTGGTGATTGGCACAAAGCAACTTAATATGTGTTTTACCACAGCACTTAAGCAAATTGGTGTTAAGTGTGTTGAGTTTGATATTAAAACAGCGACGCTTAGTGGCTTTAATTATTTATTTAATTTAGAGTCAAAAAAATAAACCCCTTTATAACGGTTAAATTATAAAGGGGTTAACAGGAAGCTATTATAACTTGATAGTTAAGCGCTTTTAGCTGCTTGGTTATGCTCAATATAATCATTAAGCGCAGCAACTTGCGCCTCATTAAAACGTAGTCCTAATTTACTGCGGCGCCATAAAATATTGTATGCGTTTTCTGCCCACTCTTCATTTAGCAAGTAATCTACTTCTGCTGCAAATAAACCATGGCCAAAATCCTGGCCTAAATCACTCAGCCCAGTTGCACTACCTAAAATATGTTTAGCACGAGTACCATAAGTGCGTACAAAGCGTTTAAGTGTTATTTCAGGTAGCCATTCGTATTTTGCTTTTAGCTCTGATTTAAGTGCTTCTACAGAGCTAAAATCACCACCAGGGAGCGGACTATGTTTGGTCCACGCATTGCTCATTTGCGGATAAAAATCTTCAAGCTTATTAACCGCAGCTTCGGCAAGTTTGCGATAAGTTGTAATTTTTCCGCCAAACACACTCAGTAGAGGTGTTTGCTTAGCATCACTCGAAAGCTCTAATTTATAATCGCGAGTAACGGCTTGTGCATTAACTGATTCGTCATCAAGTAATGGGCGTACACCAGAAAAGGTATGTACTATGTCTTCGCGTTTAATCGGTTGTTTAAAGTAGGTATTAGTAATATCAATTAAGTAATCAATTTCTTCATCACTAATTTTAACGTCTTGTGCTTCACCTTTGTGTTCTACATCGGTTGTGCCAATAAGTGAGAAGTCATCTTCAAACGGAATAACAAACACAATCCGCTGATCTTTATTTTGTAAAATATAAGCTTGTTTTTCATCGTGAATACGAGGCACTACAATGTGGCTACCTTTTACAAGGCGAATATTTTGTGGTGATTTTTCTGTTAGTGCTTCGTCAAATAATTTAGCAACCCAAGGACCCGCAGCATTAACAATCCCTTTGGCAGAAATGGTGTATTTAGCTTTACTCTTTTGCTGCTCAAGCGTTACCTGCCATTTACCTTGCTCACGTTTAGCATGTACACACTTAGTTTGCGTGGTAATAACAGCACCTTTTTGCTGCGCTGCTAGGGCGTTTAAAACGACTAGGCGAGAGTCATCAACCCAGCCATCTGAGTATTCAAAACCTTTAGTAATAGAGGGTTCTAAAACGCTATTTTCACCAAATTTAATGCTTCGAGAACCCGCTAGTGTTTCGCGTTTTGCTAGATTGTCATACATAAACAAGCCAATACGAATCATCCACGCAGGGCGGAGGTGTTTTTGATGCGGCAACCTAAAGGTTAGCGGCCACATAATATGAGGTGCGTTTTTAAGTAGCACTTCACGCTCTGCTAGCGCTTCTTTTACTAATCTAAATTCGTAATGCTCAAGGTAGCGCAGACCGCCGTGGATCAGCTTAGAACTGTTTGAAGATGTTGCACAGGCAAGGTCTGATTGTTCGCACAATAGAACTTTTAACCCTCTGCCAGCTGCATCAGCTGCTATTCCAGTGCCGTTTACACCGCCACCGATGACTAGTAAGTCATATTCGTTATCTGCTAATTCCACCGAGCTAACCTTTTTATTTGTAATATAAATAAGACATAAACATCATAAAGCTGCTGTTTTCATTTGACAATAGAAAACCCAGTTTTTTATTCGTTAATTTTGACGCCAATCCATTTTCAATTTAAAGCAGTAAAACATGCCTTTTAAATCTAGCATTTAGCTAAGTTAAAAAAGCAAAGTGGCTAAAGTACTGGCCTTAGCCACTTAGTATTTACTGCGGGCAGTTTTTATTCGTTAAGCAGACTTGAGCTACGCAGTGCTGCCATTTTGCGTATAGATCGTTACGCTCGTCGGCACTCATGGTGGGCTCAAAGCGACGGTCGCATGTCCACATTTTAGATAACTGTTCAGTTGACTCGTACACACCTGCTTGCAAGCCTGCTAAATAAGCGACCCCTAAAGAGGTGGTTTCGGTCACTGTTGGTCGCTCAACTGTTGCACCTAAAATATTTGATAAAAAGGTCATAACCCAATTATTTTTTACCATACCGCCATCTACACGAAGCACACTTGGGCGAAGGCCATCACGCTCCATCGCTTTTTGTAAATCTTTGGTCTGGTAGCCAACTGATTGCAGCGCTGCAGCAACAATAGTGCTAATACCAGAGTCGCGTGTTAGCCCTAAAATAGCGCCACGTGCATTAGGGTCCCAATAAGGAGCGCCTAAACCAGTA
This sequence comes from Pseudoalteromonas sp. SG43-4, assembly GCF_014164325.1. NCBI lineage: Bacteria > Pseudomonadati > Pseudomonadota > Gammaproteobacteria > Alteromonadales > Pseudoalteromonadaceae > Pseudoalteromonas > Pseudoalteromonas sp. SG43-4. The sequence goes on from NZ_JACJFB010000013.1 coordinate 91,290, forward strand.
AACGAAGGCACTAAAAATACACCATGATCGAGCGGTACATCTTTAACCATCGACTCACTTTCGCCAGCATGGCTAAGTAGTTTTAAGCCTTCAACAATCCACTGCATAGTTGCGCCAGCCATAAATATACTGCCTTCAATGGCGTAAGTTGGCTTGCCGTTTAATCTATAAGCAACAGTGGTCAGTAAGCGGTTTTCTGAGGTCAGTGCTTTTTCGCCAGTGTTAAGCATTAAAAAACAGCCAGTACCGTAAGTACTTTTAGCCATGCCTTGTTCAAAACATGCGTGTCCTACAAGCGCAGCTTGTTGATCGCCTGCAATACCACAAACACGAATTGGCGCGCCAAAAATGTCAGCGCTGGTTGAACCAAACTCGTCAGCTGAATCCATTACTTCTGGCAGCATAGATTCTGGAATATCGAATAACTCTAAAAGCTCTTGATCCCACTGCTGGGTATGAATATTAAATAACATGGTGCGCGATGCATTGGTTGCATCGGTTCGGTGCTCTTTACCGCCAGTTAGCTGCCAAAGTAGGTAAGTGTCAACCGTACCGAAGGCGAGTTCGCCTGCAAGGGCTTGTTCGCGTGCGCCTTCAACGTTATCTAAAATCCAACGAACTTTAGTGGCCGAAAAATAAGGGTCGAGTAATAAGCCTGTTTTATCGCTTATTGTTTGGCAAAGCTCATCAGTTGTTAGGCTTTCGCAATAGTCACTAGTGCGACGGTCTTGCCATACAATAGCGTTATAAATTGTTTTGCCTGTTTTTTTGTTCCATACCAAAGTGGTTTCGCGCTGATTGGTGATACCAATGGCAATAATTTCTTCAGGCTTTACATCGTTTTTAGTTAACACTTCGCGACTAGTGCTAAGCACTGTTTGCCAAATATCGTTAGGGTCGTGTTCTACCCAACCATTTTGTGGAAAATGCTGCGAAAATTCTTGTTGTGCTGTACCAAAAACGTCTGCATCTTTTGTAAACAAGATGGCCCGAGAGCTTGTGGTTCCTTGATCAATTGAGAGTATGTATTTGGACATGATATTTGTGTTATTTATCTTATCTTATATATGACTAGATTGCCTTTAACCGAAGTTAATGGCAATGGTTTTTTCTTAAAATAGCAGATTAAAAAATAAACACGCTGATATTTGCTGGTAACTCTTTTATATAAAAGGCGTTTTATTTTTGCATTATTTTAAGGGCGTATGCGGCTATTGATTAAAATAACCGCTTAAAGTTTATTATTACTTGGTGTGAGGTTTAGCTTGTTGCCAATCCATACCGGTAGAAAAGCGATTATCAAACCCGCGCCACTGTGGCAGCGGCTTACCATCAACAACAGCTTGGTCGCCGTTTTGTGGTAAATCTAAGTATTTACACTCGCTGGCTATGCCTTTTACGTGGCAATCCATCATGGCAAGTACAAAGTGTTTGTTGGTCTCGTTTAGTGTGCGCATAGACCACGAAGGCTCGTAGTAATGGCCTATATCTAGCTCACTGCTGCTTTGTGCAATAGCAGGGGCTGGGTGTGGTGCAATATTATGGCGTGCATTTTTGTAAGTAAGCATGTACTTATATTTGCTGCCTGTTTGTTCATAAAGACTTTTAATGCCTTCATAGCCTGAAATGTCATCTAAGTCACCAGCTACATAAAGCGAAGGTACTTTAATATTTTCCATTGCTTTGGCATCAAATATAGCGTGCTGTCCGCCCCATGGTGCAAAGGCCACCATCGCTTTTATACGAGGGTCTATTTTTGGGTTTTGGTATTGTCCACCAGCGCAGCTGTTTAGTAATTGCTGTACTTTTTTAATTTGAGCTGGGTCTTTCATACCCGCAAACATAGCCGTAGTTTGCTCATTAAAAGCGTAACAACCACCTATCGTATTTACCGCGCCATAGCCACCCATTGAGTAACCAATTACACCTGCGCTTTTGTTATCTACCTGCTTGCTGGCAAAGTTGTTTTGCTCATTAAAGTAATTAATTACAAACTGCTGATCGCGTGAGCGATTTATAAGCGTGCTAAAAAAGCCAGAAAACGGTGCGTTTTCAAAATCAACATCGGCATTGGTTGAGTCAGTATGGTCAATAGCTACCACAATGTAACCGTGCGACGCTAAATGCTCGCCAAGGTAGTACATAATTGTACGGTAACCGGTATAACCGTGCGAAAGCACTATCACAGGGTAGTGCTCTTTATTATTAATGGCGACATCACGCATTGCATCGGCTTGCAAAGTAAACTCTTTACCTGAGCGAGTTTCATCTGTGTAGCTGCTAAGTGGCGCTTTTGCTGTATTTGCAGCCGGATACCACACCTCTACTTTTAAAGGACGATCTTTTTGACCTTGTGTAGCGGGGTCAAATTGCGCAGGGTTAACTAAATCAAGTGTTTGCACACCTATATTGTAGCTACCTTTAGCTGCAAGCTCTGGCAGTACTTCGCTAGTGAGTGGCGGGTATAGCTGCTCTGGTTTATTAGATTCAGCAACAGCTACACTGGCAGATAAACTGCACGTTGCAAGTAATATGGCTTTTGAAAGCGCCTTGAGTGTGTGTGTCATTGTGTGTCCTTGTTGTGTATTTTTATTTTTTAATTAGTCAGTTCAGCCGACTCGACGACATTGCTATATTGCAACTGCCACTGTGCTCGCAAGGTATCCATTATGTTCATAACTCGTAAGCTAGTACTGAGGGGCAACACGCTGCTTTGAGTTTGTTTTTGTAATATACACTGCGTGACATGTGCAATTTCAAACTTAAAGTTTTCATCGTCGCTAAAGTCGTATTCAAGGTACTGAGGGTCTTGGTCTTTTATGTGTAGCTCTAGCGTTTGTGCACCTACAAACTGAGGTATTCGAATATAGCCAAGCTCACCATTAATACATGCTTCTGTGGGGCCACTTTGTTGTAATGCGCTGGCAAGAGATGCAAATTGCCCGTTACCGTAATCAACTATAGCAGTGCTTCGCTCATCAACGCCGGTTGTGCTTTTATGTACAAAGGAGTTGATGTGTTCAGGGGCTTTATTAAATACCACATCAGCAATCGAAATAGGATAAATACCTAAATCGAGCAGGGCGCCACCCGCTGTTACAGGGTTCATTAATCGGTGAGTGTCGGCAAAGCTGCCAGGTAAACTAAAGTTGGCATTAACACTGTGCACATTACCAATAACACCTTCACTTAGGAGCTGTTGTAATTTTACTATGGCTGGTAAAAACCGCATCCAAACGCCTTCCATTAAAAAGCAGTTTTGTTGCTTGGCAAGCTCAGTGAGACTTTGCAACTGCTTAGAATTAACGGTGATTGGTTTTTCGCTTAGCACGTGCTTATTGTGTTTTAAGCATTGGGCTATCGTTTTAAAGTGTTGATCGTGGGTATTGGCAATATAAATAGCATCTATATTTGGGCATTGCATAAGAGCTTGATAGCTTTCATAGCCTTGAATATTGTACGGTGTGGCAAATTCTTTAGCGCGCTGTATACTCGTTGATGCCGCGCCAATAAGCTGTGCGTCACTGCAATGCGCAATGCTTGTAGCAAAGGTGTGAGCTATATTGCCACACCCAATAATTCCCCAATTAACCTTTGCCATGCTTATTCCTTAAGTTTATTTAAAAAGACGTAATTTGTAATCCTGAACCCGCTGAACATACGTAAATATCAGCATTTAAATTAAAGCGTTCAAAGTAATGCTTTTCTACCGCTGCTTTAATTAGTGGTACTTCCGCATCACGACATAAACATACAATTGCGCCACCAAAACCACCCCCTGTCATACGAACTGCGCCACGCTCGCCCATCGCTTCTTTACAAATTTCTACTAAGCCATCGGTTGCAGGTACGGTTACTTCAAAGTCGTGTTTAAGTGATTGATGCGATGCTGCCATTAGCGTGCGAAGTGCATCCATATCGTTATTTTGTAGTGCAGTAGTTGCTGCAATTACACGGTCGTTTTCGCTAATTACGTGGTGTGCACGTTTATATTCGTTTTCGCTTAATGTCGCTTTTACTGCTTGCAGGCCAGCCATGGTGGCTTGGCGAAGTGTTTCTACACCCATTTTTACAGCAGCTTGTTCGCAGTCAATACGGCGCTGGTTGTATTCGCTATCAACCAACTTACGCGGGTAGTTTGAATTAACAATAACAATATTTAAATCATCAGGAACTTTAACTGATTTGGTTGCGAGGTTTTCACAGTCGATTAATAGTGCATGACCATTCTCGCCTTTAGCTGAAATAAGCTGATCCATAATGCCGCATTGGCAATGCATAAAGTCGTTTTCGGCTTCTTGACCAAATAGCGCAATTTGCTCTGGCGGTAAACCAAGCTGTGCAATATGGTTAAACATACCGCCTACAGCAACTTCTAGTGCGGCCGATGACGACAAGCCACTACCTTGCGGTAAGTTGCTGTCAATAAGTAGGTCGGCGCCACGCAGAGTGTAACCCGCTCTTTTAAGAACGTAAGTAACAGCACGAATGTAGTTACCCCATTGCGATTGGCCTTCAGTGATTTCTTCATCAACACTAAAGCTGTCTTTTTCGCCTGGGTAATTTAAAGAATGCACAGTAATAATATTGTCGTCGCGCTCTTTAAACATCACTTGGGTACGAAACTCTAACGAACACGGTAAAACAAAACCGTCGTTGTAGTCGGTAAATTCGCCAATAAGGTTTACACGCCCCGGTGCTGCTGCAATACCTTGAGCAGGCGCGCCATACAGTGACAAAAATTGTTGTTGGAATTCGTTAAGCTTCATCTGTGTGTCCTGCTGTATCTTTATAGTGTGTTGTACTGGCTGCTTTTAAAATAGAAGCAGCGGTTTCTGCGCTTAAATCGCGCTGGCTTTCGCCTAGCATTTCGTAGCCTACCATGTGTTTTTTAACAGTAGCAGAGCGAAGTAGCGGCGGATAAAAATGGGCATGCAAACGCCAATGTTGCTCATCAGAGCCTCTGTTAGCCGGTGCATTGTGCCATCCCATTGAGTATGGGAAGCTGCAATTAAATACGTTGTCGTACTTAGTGGTTAATACTTTAAGTGCCTGAGCCAAAGAGTCTGTTTGCGCATCGTTTAGCTGGCTAAAGTTTTGAATGTTATCTTTAGTTACTAGCATTGTTTCAAACGGCCATGCTGCCCAAAATGGCACTACAACAAGCCAATGTTCGTTTTCAAATACAACACGTGTTTGATCTGCTTGCTCTTTTTGCGCGTAATCGGCAAGCATAGCTGTGCCATGCTTTTTATAATAGGCGAGCTGCTGGGTATCTTCGGCTTCTATTTCGGTTGATAAATGCGAGTGAGCCCAAACTTGGCCGTGAGGATGAGGTTGCGAACAACCCATGATCTCGCCTTTATTTTCAAAAACTTGTACGCATTCGTACTGCTGTGCAAGCTCTGTGTAATTTTGTTTCCAGGTTTTCACTACTTCGTGCAATGCGTTTTGGCTAAGCTCTGGTAGTGTTTTATTATGCTCTGGAGAAAAACAAATTACGCGGCATTCGCCACTGGCTTCGTCGGCAATAAATAAATCACTGTCTGACTCTAAGCTTTGTAATTGCTCGCTGGCATTAGGCGTTAATGCACCAAAGTCATTTCTAAATACGTGTGTGTATTTATAATCTGGGTTACTGTCGCCATTTGCACGGGTATTACTTGGGCAAAGTGGGCAGCTTTCATCGTGTTTTGGTAATACGTTTTCGTTAACGGCTTCTGTTGCGCCTAACCATGGGCGGTTATTACGATGTGGTGACACTAATACCCAACGACCCGTTAGCGGGTTTTTACGTCTGTGAGTACTTTCTAATAAAGCCATGTTAACTCTCCAACCCACTTGGGTAATTAGTTTGCCAGCGCCATGTGTCGTTTGTCATGTCGCTAAGTGTTAGTTCTGCGTACCAGTTAAGTGTGTTTTGCGCTTTTGTAGCATCGGCGTAGTTACAGGCAATATCACCTGCTCGGCGCGGTGCAATCTTATACGGAATATCTTTATTGGCTGATGCGCTAAATGCGTTGATCATATCAAGCACAGAATAACCTTGCCCTGTGCCTAAGTTGTAAGCATGAAATGCGGTATCTGTTTTATGCTGCATAAATGCCGCAACATGACCTTTAGCTAAATCTAAAACATGAATATAGTCGCGCACACCTGTGCCATCTTCGGTGTCGTAGTCGTCACCAAAAATATTAACCACGTCACGTTTACCTACTGCAGTTTGGGCAATAAATGGCATTAAGTTATTAGGAATACCATTAGGACTTTCACCTAATAAACCACTTGGGTGTGCACCTACTGGGTTAAAGTAACGAAGCGCAATACCCATAAATTGACTGTTGGCATTACATACGTCTTGCATGGCTTGTTCAACCATGACTTTAGTCCAACCATAAGGGTTCGTTGCGCGTATAGGGTGCTTTTCGTCAATAGGGAGGTAGTCTGGCTCGCCGTATACTGTAGCCGATGAGCTAAATATAATATGGTTAACGCCTTCATCTTGCATGTTTTGTAGCATGCTTAATGTGCCCGACACGTTATTTTGATAATAACGCAGCGGTTGCTCGGTAGATTCGCCAACGGCTTTTAAAGCTGCAAAGTGAAAAACAGCTTCGGCTTTAGTGTGTTTTAGAGCGAGCTTAAACTGTTGCTCGTCTTGAATGTCGCCCAAAATAAACTCAAACCGAGTACCCGTAATCTTTTCGAGTTGGTCAAGTACCCGCGCACTTGCATTAGACAAGTTATCATAAATAACAGGCGTAATACCTGCTTCATGCAATGCAATACATGTGTGGCTACCTATGTAACCCATGCCGCCAGTAACTAAAACTTTCATGTTATTTCTCGAAAAGTGTATTTATATGATAAATACTACTATTAAGGTGGTTTAAAAACAATAGTTATGATTGCTGAGTAATTCAAATAAAAGCATAAAAAATATTCAGCTTAAACACTCATCTGCCTTTTAAAGGAATACTTTTATATTAACTAACATAGGCTTAGCTTTATCAATTAATTCTGTAAACTGATTCAACTATTGGCCTAATTATCAGCAGTAAGTCGGGGTGCTAATATAGCGAAAATAAAGTAAGGAGAGATCAACATGAACAAAACAATTTTACTTACCGGCGCAACCGATGGCATTGGGCTAGAAACTGCAAATATGTTATTAGCACAAGGTCACACCGTATTATTACATGGCCGCAGCCAAGCAAAGCTCAATGCGCTGCAAGCAGCTTTAACCGAGCAATACCCAAATGCAAGTACACATACTTATATTGCTGATTTAAGCGATATGAGCCAAGTTCAAACTTTGGCAAAAAATGTATTAGCCGATATGGCCGAAAATAATAACCAGCTCGACGTACTTATTAATAATGCAGGCGTTTATCAATTAGTTGATGCTACAACAATTGACGGCCTTGATGCTCGCTTTGTTGTAAACACGATTGCGCCATATCTTCTTACAAAACTATTATTACCTGTCCTTGGTCATGATTCGCGAGTGGTTAATGTGTCATCAGCTGCGCAATCAAGCGTTAACTTAAATGCACTTATAGGTAACACTGAACTTTCTGATAGTGCGGCTTATGCACAAAGTAAATTGGCTATTACTATGTGGTCACGTCATTTAGGGCTTGAGCTTAAAGATATTGGGCCATTAGTTGTATCGGTAAACCCTAAATCGTTACTGGGAAGTAAAATGGTAAAAGACGCTTACGGTATAGATGGTGGGGACTTAAAAATTGGCGCAGATATTTTTTGTCGCGCAGCGCTTAGTGATGAATTTAAAGATGCCGCAGGCCTGTATTTTGATAACGATACAGGACGCTTTGCGCCTCCTCATGTTGATGCACTTAATAATGCTAAAAATCAACAACTCGTAGATACGTTAGACAGTATTTTAGCACAGCTTAAATTAGGTAAAGCATAATGAAAAATCATGTTACCTGGACAGTACAAGGCCAAATTAAAGAAGGTAAATACGATGAGTTTTTACTGGTAATGGCACAATTAGTTACTTTGGCTAAAAGTGAAGCGGGCACTTTAATGTATGAGTGGACAGTAAGTGAAGACAAGCGCAATGTACATATTTACGAGCGTTACCAAGATGAAGATGCTGCTAAAGCGCATCTTGCTGGTTGGGGCGAAAGTGGCCCACTATTTTTAAGCGTAGTTGATATGGATAAAGTAACGGTATTTAGTCAATTATCAGAAGAGTTTGCACAAGCCTTTGCAGGCCCAAGCAGTGTATTTATGAAACCTGTGGGTGGCTTTGTAAAGTTTTAGAGAAAATACCCATTGTTGATCTAAAGAGCTCACCTCATCAGTGAGCTCTTTTTTTAGTGGCATTACTGCTCTTGCTGCAAGCGCTCGTATAACCAATCTTTTAATTCTGTACGTTCGTGTTTTAATAGATGCATTTGTTCATCGCTTATGGGCGCATCTTTGAGCTCTAACACTCTAATCTCTTTATCTAGCTTGTCGTACTTATCTGCTTTTTTTGCAAATTCAGTATCGCTTTCATTTAACTCGGCAATGGTCTTTAAGTATTCTGGAAAGTCATTTGTTAATGAGTGGTCTTCGCCTAACATATTCGCTCCTTAGTAGGATATAAATGAGCTCACAAGTAAGTGAGTTGTATAAGTGAATTACTGCCTTTCATATAATACACTGGGGCTTACATAGATATAATTCAACCATCGAGCCGCTAATTTGATGTAGCACAAACAATCTGTTTATTTTGCTCAGTAAGGCATTTCACCAAAGTATTTAATAGTGCGATCAATAAATGCACGTACTTTAGAGGTCAATAATTTATTGTTGGGGTATACAGCCTACGTAGGTGTATTAACTAATCGTAAAAAGCTTAGGGTTCGATATTATTGCTCAAGGTGCAAGGAATCTCTGGCTAGAGAAAATAAATTTAAATATCATCATGATTCAATACGTTAGTAAATCTCTTAACCAGAGTTAAAGTTAAGTAAACCAATACCCGCTAAAGGCTTTTAAGCATTTTAGCTAAAAGAGTTAATTTTTAACGCTTTTTGCTAATTTATGTTGGTTAATTAATAGTGGTAGAATGCAGCGCTTAGTACCACTTGTGTAAAGTAGTGGTCAATAATTTATAAGGTCTGTTGTGTAATGCTGTTGATGATCGACAACTACGATTCGTTTACTTACAACTTAGTGCAATATTTTCAGCGTTTAGATCAAGACGTTTTAGTGAAACGTAATGATGAGCTAAGCATTGCACAAATAAAACAGTTAAACCCGCAGCACATCGTGTTATCGCCAGGGCCATGCACCCCTAACGAAGCGGGTATTTCACTAAATGTTGTTGAGCAACTAAAAGGGCAATATCCTATTTTAGGGATTTGCTTGGGGCATCAAACTATCGCACAAGCTTTAGGTGGAGATGTAATACGTGCTAAAAAAGTAATGCACGGTAAAACATCACCCATAGTTCATACTAATAAAGGGGTGTTTAAAGGCTTAGCTAATCCGTTAACGGTATGTCGTTATCATTCTTTAGTGGTTAAAGCGCAAACTCTGCCTAAAGAGCTTGAAGTAACCGCATGGACTCAAACTGAGCAAGGCGAGTTTGACGAAATTATGGGGTTGTTACACAATGAACTTGCTATCGAAGGTGTGCAGTTTCATCCCGAAGCTATTTTAACTGCTCAAGGCTTAGAACTGCTTGATAACTTTTTAACTCGCTTCTAATGTTATAATACACATAGCATTTTATACTTTATTAATGGATGTCATGACTGAACTTGAAGCGCAACAGCGTACTGCCAAAATATTAAGCCAACGGGCTCATGACTTATTGCTTGGGCACAGCTTTGCGCATCAGCAAATTGGTTTCATTCATACATTAGATATAGATTACGGCGAACCGATGAAGCAACGTACTTTGCTTCAGGTTGAAGTGGCCGCACAGCATAAACGCCAGCAAAGCAGTACTGCACATCATAAGTATCGCGCTCAAGCGAGTGAGCAACTACACAAAACAATTGAAACAGCTATATATAAGCAGCTCGAAGATATAGATGGCGTAATTCATAGCACCATAGGCATTGAAGATGGCATTGCCAATATACTCGATATATTAGCTGTAAAGTCGGCATCGGTAGGGCGCTTAGAGCCATTGGTAAATGATATAGGCTGGTTGGGTAGGGAGTTAGTCACGCTCGTTAACTTACCCTACTATCGTAATCAGCGTAGTAAAAACACGTCTGTAAAAGTAGATAAACCATCGCTTGCTCTTCGCTATATTGGTCTTGATAACTTACAGCTAGTTATACCTACATTTGCTACGCGTCATTGGATGCCACATAGCACCGAGCCATTTTCATTATTAAAACGCCGGCTACGCGACAGCGCGATGGCAAACGCGATTGCTGCGCAAAAAATTGCACAAATTAATAATGTGAACGACGTTCATGCATTTACCCTAGGTATGCTTTTAGATGTAGGGCGAATTGCATTAGTGCGCTTGTACTTAAAAACGTTTGAGCAAATATGGCAACGTAAAGTACAGCTAGCCCGAAATGAAAACCAAAAAGATTTACACACTGCTTTATTAGAGCTTCAGCCCGACCCGCTATTTTTAACTACTCTACTTAGCAATAAATCGATAGAAGTAAGCGCTAAGGTAATAGACAAAATGGCTTTTAAATATTTACCGTTTAAAGGGGTAATGCAGCAGCTAGTAAATGGGGTAGATAAGGGCGATACATTACTGCCATTAACAGAAGTAATGCTAAAGGCACGGTGCTATTCTCAATATCTTAATTTAAAAGAACATCAACTTATTGAGCCTGATGAAGCTCTAAGCTGGTTTTCGCACTTTAAGTTCACTAAAACGGAACTAAAAACCCTCCAATCGAGTAATTTTACCAATTTAGCTATTCAAATTGACTAAAAATCTGAATTTTTTGTTAATTTTTTTGCGACTAACCATTCATTCTCATCTTATTGTTATATTACATATTTGCCGATTAAAGCGTGTGCGCCTCTGTACTCATGCGGTTAGTTGCCTAAAAATAAGCATAAATAGCTATGCAAATAGTTATTCACTATCTATGAAATAATATCTTTAGCCCTTTATTTTCAAGGGATACATGAAAGTTTTTAACGAGACAGATATAAGTAATTCTGAAATAATGTGCGTCTGAAAATTGAACCACAAAGCAATTTTGCGCAATTATCAGGTTACTGATCTTGCCTATAAAGTTGGTTACAAATATTAACCAAACACCTATTTTGATGTTTTGTGTTGCTCACAATTAAGAGGAAATAAAATGACAGTCAATCGCGAATTATTTGATCACGTAATGGTTCCTAACTACGCACCTTCAAGCGTAATTCCTGTTCGAGGCGAAGGCTCTCGCGTATGGGATCAACAAGGTCGAGAGTTTATCGACTTTGCTGGTGGTATTGCAGTTAACTGTCTTGGCCATTGCCACCCTGCATTAGTAGGCGCATTAAAAGAGCAAGGCGAAAAAATCTGGCATCTATCTAACGTAATGACCAATGAGCCGGCACTTCGCCTAGCTAAAAAAATGGTTGATGCGACATTTGCTGAAAAAGTTTACTTTGCCAACTCTGGCGCAGAAGCAAACGAAGCCGCGCTTAAATTAGCGCGTCGTTTTGCACTTGATAAGTTTGGCGCAGAAAAATCACAAATCATCGCGTTCAACAAAGGTTTCCACGGTCGTACATTCTTTACCGTAACTGTTGGCGGCCAAGCTGCATATTCAGATGGTTTTGGTCCTAAGCCTGGCGACATTGTACATTGTGATTACAATGACCTTGCTGCATTTGAAGCACTTATCAGCGATAAAACATGTGCCGTAATGATGGAACCTCTACAAGGTGAAGGCGGTATTGTTTCACCAACTGATGAGTTTGCTCAAGGCGTTCGCGATTTATGTACTAAACATAACGCATTGCTTATTTTTGATGAAGTTCAAACAGGTGTTGGTCGTACTGGCGATTTATATGCATACCAAGGCTTAAACGTAGTACCTGATATTTTAACTTCGGCTAAAGCACTTGGCGGCGGTTTTCCTATTGGCGCTATGATCACAACAACTGAAATTGCACAGCACCTTAAAGTAGGCACACATGGTTCTACTTATGGCGGTAACCCGCTTGCCTGTGCTGTTGCAGAAGCGGCATTTGATACAGTAAATACCCCAGACGTACTGGCTGGCGTAAAAGAAAAAGCAGCATTATTTAATGAACTACTTAGCGCGGTTAACGAAAAATACAACGTATTTAGCGAAATCCGTGGCCAAGGTTTATTAATTGGTGCAGTAGTGAACGAGCAATACAAAGGTCGTGCAAAAGAGTTTTTAGTGGCAGGTACTGAGCAAGGCCTTATGTCACTAGTTGCCGGTGCAGACGTAATACGTTTCACTCCATCTTTAGTAATTCCTGAAGCGGACATTCGCGAAGGTATGGCACGCTTTGAAAAAGCAGTAGCAAGCGTAGTAAACGCATAAGCGACTTAAGCCAACCAATTAAGGGCAAGCACCGCTTGCCCTGCAATTCCTATTTACCGTTATTTATAAGGGAGCAAGCGGACTCATGATGATCCTTCGCCCAATCCAGCAAAATGATTACTCAGCATTACTGAAAATTGCCCACGAATCTGGGCATGGTTTTACGTCTTTGCCATTAAACGAAGAACTATTGCAAAAGAAAATAGACCATTCTGTAAGTTCATTTGCTAAGCAAACGTCACAACCCGGTGACGAAGGCTACCTGTTTGTTCTTGAAGATAGCGAAACCGGTGATGTTGTAGGTACGTCTGCAATTGAAGCTGCTGTAGGGCTTGATGATGCATTTTATCATTATCACTTAAGTAAAGTGATTCACTCTTCGCGCACATTAAACGTATACAAAGCGGTTGATATTTTAACGCTATGTAACGACTACACAGGCGCTACAGAGCTTTGCACATTATTTTTAAAAGATGGCTATCGTAAAAATTGTAACGGTAAGCTACTTTCAAAAGCGCGCTTTATGTTTATAAAGCAGCATCAAGAGCGTTTTGCACAAACAGTGATTGCAGAAATGCGCGGTGTGTCTGACGAAAACGGCAGTAGCCCTTTTTGGCAGTGGCTTGAAGAGCACTTTTTCTCAATGGATTTTCCAACAGCCGACTACCTAACAGGTATTGGCCAAAAGGTTTTCATTGCTGAACTAATGCCTAAATACCCAATTTATGTAAATTTGCTAAGTAAAGATGCGCAAGCCGTAATAGGTAAAGTACACGACAACACACGCCCAGCAATCGAGTTATTAAAAAGCGAAGGCTTTACGTTTAATGGCTATGTAGACATTTTTGACGGCGGCCCAACGGTTGAAGCAAAAGTAGATAACATTGCGACGATTCGTAATGCAAATAACTTTAACGTTGAAATTGGCGAAATGACTGGCGACACCATGGTGTTACTAGCTAACGAAAAGCTTGAAGATTTTAGAGCAACCGTTGCACCAATGACATTTGACGAGCGCGCAAAAAGCCTTATTTTATCGCAAGAAGTAGCAGATGCATTGCATTTGCAAACTGGCGATATTGTTAGTGCAACCACGATTTAATTTAGGAGAAAGTATATGACTCATCCTGCACAATTTATTAATGGTCAATGGTCACAAGGCCAAGGCACAGAATTTAATTCAGTAAATCCTGCAAATAACGACGTTATTTGGCAGGCATCATCAGCAACTGCGGCGCAAGTAGACACCGCAGTAAATGCAGCGCGCGAAGCGTTTTATGCATGGGCTGATAAAAGCTTTACTGAGCGTTTAGAAATAATTAAAGCATTCGCAGCGCAATTAAAAGAAAACAGCGAAGAGCTCGCTATTACTATCGCACAAGAAACAGGTAAGCCACTGTGGGAAACTCGCACAGAAGCGGGTGCTATGGTTGGTAAAATTGCCATTTCTGAAAAAGCATTTTTAGAGCGCACTGGCGACGTAGAAAACGCAATGCCACTTGGCCGTGCAATGATCCGTCATAAGCCACATGGGGTTGTAGCCGTATTTGGTCCGTATAACTTTCCGGGTCACTTACCTAATGGCCACATTGTGCCAGCGCTTTTAGCAGGTAACACGGTTGTATTTAAACCGTCTGAACTGACTCCTAAAGTTGCCGAGCTTACGCTTAAACTGTGGGAAAAAGCAGGCTTACCAGCCGGTGTAATCAACCTCGTTCAAGGTGAAGTAGAAACGGGTAAAGCCCTTGCTGCTCACAAAGGGATTGATGGCTTGTTCTTTACGGGTTCTTCGCGTACTGGTCATATTTTACATGAACAGTTTGCGGGTCAACCGGGTAAAATTTTAGCGCTAGAAATGGGTGGTAATAATCCACTTATTATTACTGACGTTGAAGACACTAAAGCGGTTGTTCACGATATTATTCAATCAGCGTTTATCTCAAGCGGCCAGCGTTGTACATGTGCACGTAAACTGTTTTTACCTAAAGGTAGCAAAGGCGATGTAATTTTAGAGCGCCTTATCACTGCAACTAAAGCGATTAAAGTAGGTAACTACGATGATGCAGACCAGCCATTTATGGGCTCTATGATCTCATCAGCGGCAGCAGCGGGCATGGTTAAAGCGCAAAACGAGCTTGTTGAGCTTGGCGCTCAAGTATTAGTAGAGCTTGAGCACACAGCTAATACTGGCTTTGTAACACCAGGTATTATTGAGTGTACAAATATTAGTGACTTCCCAGATGAAGAGCATTTTGGACCACTTTTAAAAGTATTCCGCTTTGACGACTTTGACCAAGCCATTGATAAAGCAAACGATACAACCTTTGGTTTATCGGCTGGTTTATTAAGTGATAGTGCAGCAGATTACGACCATTTTTTACGTCGTATTCGCGCTGGTATTGTTAACTGGAACCGCCCAATTACTGGCGCATCAAGCGCAGCACCATTTGGTGGTATTGGCGCATCGGGCAATCACAGAGCTAGCGCGTATTATGCAGCTGATTACTGTGCATACCCAGTTGCTTCAGTAGAGCTTGAAAAAGTAGCGATGCCAGCAACACTAAGCCCAGGCTTAAAAATAGATTAAGCAGTAATACTACTTAATCATTACAAAAGCAGCTTCGGCTGCTTTTTTTGTATTGCTATCGTACAAGGCTAGTAATTATCGACTCTTTCTGCTTAAATCAGCATAATTAAATATATTTAGGTGGTTCGCATAATGGTTTTAGATAGGCAAGGGTACGATGATTTGATCATGTATCTAACTCAAAATTTAGCGTTGTTTGAGAAGCCAGGCGAAATAAAACCAGGCGCTCCAACAGTAATGGAATTAATCGAAGACGTCATTGCACAAAATGTGATGCTTATTTGCGAGCAGCACACAGACCTCAACACAGAGCAGCGTAGTCAAATTGTACGTGAAGTTGATGGCATAGTTTACGATTTAGAAGAAGTCCTCAGCAGCATCACCTCACAGCCTGTCACGGTTGAACAGCATGCCTTTATAGATGAATTTGCAGGTTTAGTGAAAAACCTCTTTGATAGCGCTTTAGCACAACAATCTTAGCCATTTTATAGCCCTGCGTTGCATTTTCATTTGCAACTACGGCTAAGTTGCTTACAATCAAGAAAATATTTTTTTGAGATATAACAATGCAAGCAAATGTAAAATGGGTTGAAGGCGATACGTTTATTGGCCGTTCTAATTCTAACCACAATGTTGTGTTTGATGGCGGCAGCGATAGCGCAGCACCAAGCCCAATGGAAATGGTTTTAATGTCAGTTGGCTGTTGCTCATCAGTTGATGTGGTTAGTATTTTAAAAAAAGCTAAACAAGATTTTTCAGACGTGCAAGTGCAACTCAGTGCAGAACGCGCCGAAACAGCACCGCGCGTGTTTACCAAAATCAACTTACACTTTGTTGTTAAAGGCAATAATGTGTCTGAAAAGCACCTTGCACGTGCAGTTTCACTCTCTGCTGAAAAGTATTGCTCGGTTGCATTAATGCTTGATAAAACAGTAGAAATTACGCATAGCCACGAAGTTGTGCAAGATCAAGCAAAATAACGCTTTTTCCACGAGGAAAATTCGTATAAAATCCGCGAACTTTTCATTCTGCAGGTGCAGAACCCACTAATTTATAGGTTGGTTTATTATGAACAAACCCTTCGATAAACTTAAACTTCATGGCTTTAACAATTTAACCAAAAGTTTAAGCTTTAGTATTTATGATATTTGTTACGCAAAGACCGAGCAACAACGTAAAGAATATATTGAATATATCGATGAGCAGTACAGTGCAGATAGACTAACCGATATTTTAGGTGAAGTTGTTGATATTATTGGTGCTAACATTTTAAATGTAGCGCGCCAAGATTATGAACCGCAAGGCGCAAGTGTAACTATTTTGGTTTCAGAAGAACCAGTAGAAGAGCAGCAAAATTACGATGCTGACGAAGCACCAGGCCCATTACCTGATTCAGTTGTTGCACACCTAGATAAAAGCCACATTTGTGTACACACATACCCAGAAGCTCACCCTGATGATGGTATTTGTACATTCCGTGCTGATATTGAAGTATCTACCTGTGGCATTATTTCGCCACTTAAAGCGTTAAACTTCTTAATTCATAGCCTTGAGTCAGACGTAGTAACAATAGACTACCGCGTTCGTGGTTTTACCCGCGACATAAACGGTGTTAAGCACTACATTGATCATGCTATTAGCTCGATTCAAAACTTCATGACAGAAGATACAAAAGAAGCGTACCAAATGATGGACGTGAACGTGTATCAAGAAAACCTGTTCCATACTAAAATGATGTTAAAAGAAACCGACTTAAATACCTATTTATTCGGCCTTTCTACTGATGAGTTATCGGACGAAGAAGAAGACGAGATCCGCTCTAAGCTGACTCGCGAAATGCAAGAAATATTCTATGGCCGTAACCTGCCAGATACAGAATAATAGCAACGAATTAAATTAAAAATGGCGCTCAGTGAGCGCCATTTTTTTGCTTTATTTTACAAGCAATAATTGTGTTTGTCGGCCATTTAAATACCAGACACCGCTTTTATCAAAAATAGCATCTTCCTCTAGCATTATTCTTATTTCTTTATTCCACTGCTTTATAAACACCGCATTGTTAAGCTCAATTGAGTAAGCTGTATTTAAATGTAGCGGATAGTCCCCATCTCCCGGTACACCTTGCTGAGAGTCCCACATACCTAATGTAGTACCAGCAGCATGACCATGATAGCCAAGAGGATGAGTATAAATAGTGGGTTTTAATCCCTGAGCAATAGCGGCTTTTCGTGCTGCAGCTAAAACTTCATTACCGGTTTTTCCTACCGCAAATTGATTGGTAAATATATCTTGGAGTTTATTACCGCTTTTTAGTGCTTCAACTAAGTAACTAGGCGCACTCGTTTCGTTTTCTTTGAGCACATACGCATGCTGCTGCGTGTCGGTATTTAAACGCAAATAAGTAATCCCAAAATCGACATGAAGCAAGTCACCGGCTTGTATAACGTTATCATCGTAGCCATTAGTGAAGCTTTCTTCATGATTAAACGACTTCGTATCGGCGCGCTGAATAGCAACGCTTGGATGAAACCATGTTTGTAGTTTTAGCTCTTTTACACGCTCTCTAAACCACCATACCAAGTCATCGCTAGTTGTTTCACCCACCGTAATTGTTTTACCCGAAAACCCCTCTGCAATAATATGATGGGCAATAGCCACAATATGTTTATACATTTTAACTTCTTCAGGAATGCGTTGTTCTAACCACGCAACAGCAAGCGGCTCTGCAGAAATTATTTTATTATGATAAGTGGCGGGTAAGTTAGCCATTAAGGTTTTGTAATCGCCTAGCACAAGGCCATCGGCATGTGCCCAGTCGGTAGAAGTATTAAGCGCAATGTTGCGAGGTTTGTATTGCTCAATAAGCGTATTGAGTGCCTGCCACTGGCTAGGTTGTGTTTGCTTATCCCAGCCTTTTTTAAATACATTACCTATTTTATAAGGCGCAATAGCGTAAGCATCAACCCCACCTTGTTTATTAAGAGCAAATAGCAAAATAGTGGTGCGTCTGGCTGAAAGCCATGTTGCAGGCAGCATTGTTTTTAATATTGGATCTTCATTGTATTCGCGGCTTATAAGAAGCCACATATCAGTGTTGTGCTGCTTCATTAACGAGGGCATTAAGCTATTGATTCTAAGCTCAGTTATTTTATCTATAAACGCTGCGCGCTCTTTCATTGATAGAATTGTTGGAGATTCTGAAGCTTGAACTAAAGGGTTTACAAATAGTGTTGCGAGCAAACATGCGCTTATTAGTAATAATTTATTGTATTGCATAGTTGGGCTATTTTTAGGCTAATTTGTACTTAACATGCCAGAACCCACACTATAAAAAAATAATTTGAGACAAAGCGTACAAACAAAAAAGCCCAGCTAATTAAATTAGCTGGGCTTTTGAATATATAGCGTATTAATTAATCATGCTGTAAATAAGTGCAAATACAGCAAGTGAGCCAACCGCTAATATAAATAGCGTGCTTAATCGGTTGCGGTATTTATGAAGTGCAGGCACTTTATAAACTGCAATCATTGGCATGATGAATAAAATCATTGCGATGATAGGGCCCGATAACTGATCCATCATGTCTAAAATACTTGGGTTTTTAACAGCGCAAAACCAAATAGCTAAAAACATAATTAGCACACCAATTTTATCGGCCGCTTTTGCGCTTAAGCTTGTTTGTTTAGTTACTAAACCCGTAAAGCTCTCACGTGCCCCTAAAAAGTGACCCAAAAACGACGATGTAATAGCAATAAAGGCAACAAGCGGCCCAAGTGTGGCAATAAACGAGTTATCAGTAATATTAGCAAGGTAGGATAAAACCGATACGTTAGCGGCTTTAGCTGCGGCCATTTGCTCGCCTGTAAGCGACAACACGCAAGAGAACACAAATAACAGTACAAAGGTAATAAGTAGTAAGCTAGTGCGCTTTAAAATCGCCTCAGACTTATGTGTAGCTTGTTCACCGTAGTGACCGCGTTGCACGTTTACAAAGCTTGAGATAGCCGCTGCGTGGCTAAACGAAAACACAATAATAGGAATCGATAACCACAACGTTTTACCAAAGCTGCCCATTTCAGGCAGTGTCATATCTGGCATTTGCCAGCTTGGGATTAAATAAAGTGATAAAAAGAACAATATACCCACAAGCGGATAAACTAAAATAGCAAAGGCACGCAGCATTAAGCGCTCTCCGCCCATCATTAAGCTAATCATACCTGCAACTAATACACCCGAAAGCAACACGCGAGAAGGTGATTCCATCCCCATTTGATTAACCATAAAGCTATCAACGGTATTGGTTAAGCCCACACCGTAAATAAGCAAAATTGGGAATATAGATAAAAAGTACAATAAAGAAATTAACCGCCCCGCAGTCACACCAAAGTGTTCTTCAACTACATCGGTAAAATCGGCATCTTTATTTTTTGATGAAAGTACAAAACGCGCTAATCCACGGTGTGCACAAAAGGTCATTGGAAATGCTAAGCATGCCAAAATAATTAACGGCCAAAAACCGCCAATACCAATGTTAATAGGTAAAAATAAAATACCCGCACCAACGGCGGTACCAAAAAGGCTTAAAGTCCACTGCGTATCGTGCAGGTTCCATTTAGAAGTGGGTGTGTTTGAAGGTGTGTGTGCACCTTTTGTTGATGCATTTGAAAGCGTTGCATCTTGAGATGTTGTCATGTGTGTGTTTATCCATTATTTAAATAATAATCGCGCGCAAGAATATAGTTTTTAGCTAAAAATTTCATGTTTTGAGAGGATTTGTAGACTAATTAATTAGACCAAATTGAAGGGTAAGTGTCATGAATACGAAACAGCGGTGTAAAAGTGAGCAAAAGCCTTAAATGGCAAGCCACATTATAGAGTTACTGTACGGGGTAGGTTGGTTAGTTGGAGCGAAACCCAACACGCTATAGTGTCACGCGAGCAGCAAAGCCGAGGTAGGCGGTTTTCATAACGTAAAAATAGGGGAAGGTCATTTTTATTGGTTTTCATTTAAAAATCAGAATCTGCCCCGAAAAGCTGTTAAGTAGAAGCCATTGATCTGAACTTCATAAGAGATTTTTATTAAACTCCGTTATACTTCCTGCAATTGAATATGCCAAACGAAGTAAATAGGCCACTAACTGCAATGAGCAAAGAGATTCTCTTCCATACTACTTTTGCGCACGAAACCAGTAAAACATGGGTTGTATTTGTCCATGGAGCAGGTGGTAGTTCGGCAATTTGGTTTCGTCAGCTTAAAGCCTATAAAAAAGAATATAATGTATTGCTGCTAGATCTTCGTGGTCACGGTAAATCGAATAACTTAGTACAAAACTTTGTTGATAATAATTATTCATTTAATAATGTCTCTAAAGACATCATTGATGTGTTAGATCATAACTATATCTCCAGCGCACACTTTGTTGGTATTTCATTGGGTACAATTCTTATTCGAAATATTGCTGAAATTGCGCCGCAATATGTTTCTAGCATGGTGCTAGGTGGAGCGGTTACTCGTTTTAATACGCGCAGTAATACATTGGTTTATTTAGGTAATACTTTTAAACACTTCTTGCCTTATATGTGGCTGTATCGCTTATTTGCTTTTATTATGATGCCGAAAAAGCGTCATAAAGAATCTCGACTTTTGTTTGTTCGTGAAGCAAAACGCTTGTGCCAAAAAGAGTTTATAAAATGGTTTAAATTAGCCATGGACGTAAATCCTTTAATGCAATATTTCAAAGAAAAAGACATTGATATTCCCATTCTGTACATTATGGGTAAGGAAGATCATATGTTCCTTGGCCCTGTTAAAGAAATGGTTAAGCGTCATAAAAACAGCGTACTGCAAACTATTCACCATTGCGGCCATGTCTGTAATGTGGAACGCCCTGACTTATTCAATCAGCACTCGCTTGCGTTTATCGCCCAGCAAAATCGTTAAGGGTTGTTGCTTTTAAAAAGTGTGCAATGAGGGGTAAGTACTTAGTAAATTGGATTAGATCATTCTTTTTGGCTTTCGTCCTAAACTAAAAACAAGACCTAAAGTAGTAAAACCCAACACGCCATAGCTCCCGCCAACTCTTACTTTATTTTATAGTTTTTTAGATTTTATCTGAGTAGGTGTGGCAACGGATATCTAGAAGCTTGAGTGTCCTTACTTATTAGGTTTATTTAATTAATAATTATTACTTAACTAATTAAGGGGGAATAGTATGAGTAATAATTCAATAAAGTGGTACGAGAAACCAAGTGGTATATTAGCGTTAAATACTTTAGGTAGCATAATTGCTGCATTCATTTTTACAGTAATATTTTAAAGGTTGGCTATGAAGAGTAAATATCTAGATATTAATGAGCAAACCATTAATGAATTAGAGGAGGCGTGGAAGTACCTCAATAAACATTTTTATAGTGAGTTAAATTTAGAAAGTAAT
Source organism: Pseudoalteromonas sp. SG43-4 (assembly GCF_014164325.1). NCBI lineage: Bacteria > Pseudomonadati > Pseudomonadota > Gammaproteobacteria > Alteromonadales > Pseudoalteromonadaceae > Pseudoalteromonas > Pseudoalteromonas sp. SG43-4. The sequence continues at coordinate 112,830 of NZ_JACJFB010000013.1, forward strand.
CGCCCTATAGAGTCGGAAAATCCACTTGGTAAACTTGCATATTTTATGGAATTTGGGATTTACCCACCACCTGAATTACTACTAAAAATATCAGAGATTTATGAAGTGTATATGTTACAAGCTGGTAAAGTTGATCTTGAAGAATCATTTTATGGGAAGCCCATTAAAGGTATTGGAAACTTTTCTGGGCGAGAAGCAAAAAAGGAAGACGTTAAATTTTTAGAGATGACATTATCTATGGAAGCCATTGGTAACAAAAAGAAAAAACGTTCGCAATATGAAATAGCCGAAGAATATTTGAGAGCTAAAGGCTCTGACGAAGATCCCGAACACTTGTTAAGAAAGTTGCGAAGATACAGAAATAAGCCTGCAAACTAGAGGCATATAATAAGCGCTTTCAACAGGGTAATAGTCTTCTCAACGTGTAGTTGTCACCTTTTCATAATATGAAGAGAAAAAGCTACCAATTGTCTTTTTAACAACTGATAGCTAACCACTCAAAACTGCTCTTATCCCTCTAAAGCCGAAACCACAAAATACGGATTTAAGTATTCATCTTTGGTGTTATAAATAAGCGGGCTGCCATCAAGCTTAGTGACTTTAGCACCGGCTATTTCGGCGATGGCATGGCCTGCGCCTGTATCCCATTCGCAAGTTGGACCTAAGCGCGGGTAAATATCGGCGCTGCCTTCGGCGACTAAACACAGCTTTAGTGAGCTGCCTTTAGACACCATTTCAACCTCATCAAAGCGTTTTACAAACTCGGCTAAATCGGGTGATGGGTGCGAGCGGCTGCCTACAACTCGAATTAACCCTTTGTTAGGTTTAGTCGTTACTTTAAGCTCAATTCGCTCATCGCCTTTATCTTTAAATGCGCCAATGGCTTCGGCAGCTAAGTACGATACGCCAAGGGCAGGTGCATCTACTACGGCTAAAATAGGAATGCCGTTTTTAATTAGGGCGATGTTTACGGTAAATTCACCGTTCTTTTTAATAAATTCTTTAGTGCCGTCGATTGGATCAACTAACCAGTAGCTTTTCCACGTTTGGCGTAGATCCCAGCTTATGTCGGCGTTTTCTTCACTGAGTATTGGAATATCAGGTGTGAGCTGTTGAAGCCCTGCCACAATCAGTTTATGAGCTGCTAAATCGGCGTCGGTTACGGGGCTTTCATCGGCTTTGTACTCAACGTTAAAATCCTTTTCGTAAATTCCCATTATCGCTTGGCCTGCTTTGCGGGCAAGGATGAGGGTTTCTTCTAGCAGTTCGGTTTGATTCATGGGGTTAACCTATATTATGTGCTTTTGTTTTAGATACGTTATCAGTTGTGTAACCGATTGGTCTAGGGTGTTTTTACTTGTATCTAAAATTATTTCTGGATTGTTTGGCACTTCGTAGTTTGAATCGATACCTGTGAAGTGTTTTATCTCTCCAGCGCGGGCTTTTTTGTATAAGCCTTTTGGATCGCGGCTTTCGCATACATCAAGTGGGGTATCGATAAAGACTTCGATAAATTCGCCTTCGTCTACTAAGCTGCGCACCATGTCGCGTTCTGCTCTAAAAGGCGATATAAACGCAGTAAGTACTAACAAGCCAGCGTCGGTCATTAGTTTTGCGGTTTCGCCTACACGGCGTATGTTTTCAATGCGGTCTTCGTCGCTAAAGCCTAGATCTTTACACAAACCGTGGCGTACGTTGTCGCCATCGAGCAGGTAAGTGTGCGTACCTTGCTGGTTAAGCGCCGCTTCTAGTGCGTTTGCTACGGTGCTTTTGCCAGAGCCTGAAAAGCCGGTAAACCATAAAATAGCGGGCTTATGTTTTTTTTGCTCACTACGCTGTGCTTTTGTCGTTGCGTAGTTATGCCAAACTATATTTTCATCCATAGTGAGAGTCTCTTATGCTGTGAGCGCAGGTATTAAAACGGAAATACCAGCGGGATCAAGGTTAATACCGTGATTGAATAAATAATAGAAAGGGGTAAGCCCATCACTATGTAATCTTTTAAGCGATAGTTACCCGCGCTATAAACCATTAGATTAGTTTGATACCCAAATGGCGATATAAAGCTGGCTGATGCGCCAAAGGCAACCGCCATAATAAACGGTAGTGGGTCTACATTAAAACCAACCGCGAGCGAGTAAGCAACAGGGAACGACAAGGCAGCAGCTGCGTTGTTAGTTATAAGCTCGGTAAATAATACGGTCATTAAAAATATAGCTATAAACGCGCCGTACGGGCCAAAATCCCCAAGTACCATAAATAGGGCGTCGGATATTTGCCCGGCAAGTCCGGTGCCTATCATTAATTTAGCAAGGCCAATGGCGCTACCTACAACCACCAATAACTCGATAGGAAAACGGCGTTTTACTTCGTTAAGTTTTATGGTGCCGCTGAGCATTAAGCCAATCAGTAATACTAATAAGCCTTTAACCAGCGGCACTATGCCAATAATGCTTAAACCCAGTACTGCGGCAAAGCTTAGTAGCACAATATTTGATTGCTTAGGTGCAAGGTGGGCTTGTAAGTCAAACCCTGAAATATACACAAATTCGCGCTTTAAATTAGGCAAGGTGTAAAAGTTTTTGCCTGGTGCGAGTATAAGTGAGTCGCCAGCTTGTAATTGCACTTGCCCAAGGCCGCCTTGTAAGCGGTCATGTCCACGGCGAATGGCAATAACAGCAGCATGAAACTGCTCTCTAAAGCGGGCTTCTTTTACGGTTTTACCAATAAATTTTGAAGATTGACTTACGACTACTTCTACTAAGTGTTCTATGTCTTTTTGGTGATTCTCGTGCACTACTTTTAAACCGTCAAAACGGGTAAGTAATGGCACCGATTTTATGTCACCTACAAACAGCAGCACGTCGTCTTTTTGGATAATTTGCTGCGGGGTGACTGCGCAAATGCGGCTGCCATCGCGAATGATTTCAGCAAGGAATAAGTCTTTTAAATCACGCAGGCCGTTTTCTTCAACGGTTTGGCCTATTAATTTTGAGTTTGCTTGTATTTTGCCTTCTAGGTAAAAAGGCACGACTTCTTGGTCGCTTTTACCGTTGTCGGGTAAGTATTTAAGCATTGCTAAAATGGTAATTAGGCCTACGCTTAGCGCGCCTAAACCCACTAAGGTAAAGTCAAAAAAGCCTAGCGGCTCCATGCCTGCATCAACTGCAAAGCCATTGACGATTAAGTTGGTTGATGTACCAATAAGCGTAATAGTGCCGCCTAAAATAGCGGTATACGACAGCGGTAATAATAGCTTTGAAGGGGAGTGATTAGGGTTGTCTTTTATCGCGGTAATAAGCGATGCAACAACGGCGGTATTGTTAGTAAACGACGATAAAAAGGCGGTTGATAACCCCAATTTTGTTACCGATTTTACTAAACTACCTTTAGATAGCGATTGCGCTAACTTTTGAATTAGGGTGGTTTTTTCTATTGCGGTCGACACTAACACCAATAGTACTAAGGTGATAAGCGACGGGTTAGCATAATTAACCAACATGCTTTCAAGATCGATTAGCCCTGCTAAGTAGCTGGTGCCAATGGCGCTTACAAATAACCATGCTGGATTAATACGGGTGCCAAAAAGGCACCCGACTAAGGTAAGCATAATGCCTGTTAAAACGAGCTGTTCTACCATGCTTTTAAATTCCTAACAGGCTAAAGTCAACTTATAACTTAGAAATATCAAGCGCTTGCCAATGCGGAAAGTGCTTGCGTACTAAGGTGTTAAATTCAACTTCAAATTCGCTAAAGTTACTTTGCTGTGCTTGGCTTTGCAGTACTTGTTCAATCATGCCCGCAGCAACCGTTAGGTTTGATAAGCGATCGATTAGGATAAACGAGCCTGTTTCGTGATTGCTGTGGTACTCGTCTGCCAAAATAGTTTCGGTTAGTTCAAGTGTCACAATTGCAATTTCGTTTAACTGCAGTGAGTCGCTAGTGCCGTGTTCAAGCGTATTCACATCAATTGTGTAATCAATTTTTGTAACAATAGCTGAGGTGTTTTTGCTGCCTAGTTTTAGGTTATAGCTTTTACCTAATACTAATGGCGACTCATGCATCCATACAATTTTAGCTTGCAGCTGGTTAGTCACAACGGCCGTTGAATTTGCAGGTACTATTACATCCCCTCGGCTAATATCAATTTCGTTATTTAGGGTAACGGTAATTGCTTGGCCTGCTTCGGCGCTGTCCAGATTACCATCAAAGGTAACAATTTCTTTAATGCTTGATGTTTTACCCGACGGTAGTACTTTTATTGCATCGCCTACGTGTATCTTGCCTGATGTAAGTGTGCCCTGAAAACCACGAAAGTTTAAGTTAGGACGCACTACATATTGCACTGGTAGGCGCGCTTCAAAGCCTGTATCAGTTTCGGCTGCTGGCGAATCTTCTAGTAATTCAAGTAGCGGCTTGTCGGTGTAATACGGTGTATGTGCAGAGCGTGTTACTACGTTGTCGCCTTTAAGCGCCGACATAGGCACAAACTTAATGTTTGATACGTTAAGTTGCTCAGCAAATTTAAGGTAATCAGCCTTAATTTTTTCATACACGGTTTCGTCAAAATCAACGATATCCATTTTATTAACGGCAACAACAAACTGTTTAATGCCCAGCGAGTCACAAATAAAGCTATGGCGCTTAGTTTGTACTTGTACGCCGTAACGCGCATCAACCAAAATAATGGCGACATCGCTTGTTGATGCACCAGTTACCATGTTGCGCGTGTATTGCTCGTGCCCAGGCGTGTCGGCAATAATAAATTTACGCTTAGCCGTTGAAAAGTAACGGTACGCTACGTCAATCGTAATGCCTTGTTCACGCTCAGCTTGTAGGCCATCAACTAATAAAGCAAGGTCAAGATCTTCACCTGCATTACCTACTTTTTCGTTATCTTTATGAAGGGCTGCTAGCTGATCTTCATAAATTTGGTGGCTGTCGTGCAGTAGGCGGCCAATCAATGTTGATTTACCGTCATCTACGCTGCCACAAGTAAGCATGCGTAATAAGCTTTTGTCTTGTTGGCGTGCTAGGTAGGCGTCTATGCCTATTTCTTTTACTTCGTTAAATGTATCGTTATTTAGGCTAGACATTAAAAATACCCCTCACGTTTTTTCTTCTCCATTGAGCCGGCTGAATCATGGTCAATAACACGACCTTCACGTTCAGATGACGTAGATAGCAGCATTTCTTCGATGATTTCGGTTAAAGTACTGGCTGTTGATTCAACTGCACCGGTAAGTGGGTAGCAGCCTAATGTACGAAAACGTACAGATTTCATTTGCGGTACTTCACCTTCATTAAGAGGCATACGCTCATCGTCAACCATAATTAAAGTACCGTCGCGCTCAACTACTGGGCGATCTTTAGCTAGGTACAATGGCACCATTTCGATGTTTTCTTGATAAATGTATTGCCAAATATCAAGCTCAGTCCAGTTAGATAATGGGAAAACACGAATGCTCTCACCCGGATTAACTTGGCTGTTGTAGGTATTCCAAAGCTCTGGGCGTTGGTTTTTAGGGTCCCAACGGTGGTGTTTGTCGCGGAACGAATAAACACGCTCTTTTGCGCGTGACTTTTCTTCGTCGCGGCGTGCGCCACCAAATGCAGCATCAAAGCCGTATTTATCTAGCGCTTGTTTTAAGCCTTGGGTTTTCATTATGTCGGTATGTTTACCTGAGCCATGCGTAAACGGGCCTACGCCCATTTCAATGCCTTCTGGGTTTTTGTGTACCAGTAGATCAAAGCCGTATTCTTTAGCTATACGGTCGCGAAACTCAATCATTTCACGAAACTTCCAGTTGGTGTCTACGTGTAATAACGGAAACGGAATTTTTGCAGGGTAAAATGCTTTACGCGCTAAGTGCAAAAGTACCGACGAATCTTTACCAATAGAGTAAAGCATTACTGGGTTCTCAAACTCAGCGGCGACTTCGCGCATGATTTTGATACTTTCAGCTTCAAGTTGCTGAAGGTGAGTTAAAGCCATTGTTAGTCGTCCTACTAAAATGATTAAAAGTTACAAATTTAAAATTCGGTTATGTATTTGATACATCTGTTAGCGGCTGTGCAAAGCTGCTTGTTTGCTCGTTTTTCCCAAACCACGCTAGTTGCGAGTGCAGGGCGGCTACTTCGCCAATAATGAGTAGCGCAGGCGATATAATGCTATTGCGTTCAATTAAGTCGGCAAGTTCGCCTAATTGGCCTGTTACTACACGCTGATTTTTACGTGTACCGTTTTCGATAATGGCAACAGGGGTGTCGGCTTTGCGGCCATGTTTTAAAAGCTCGCTTTGTATGTGCGGCGATTTAATTACGCCCATGTAAATAGCCAGCGTTTGATTTGCTTTTGCCAGCGATTGCCAATCAAGTTCTTGACCGTCTTTTTTACAATGCCCAGTTACAAATTGAATGGCTTGTGCATGGTCACGATGCGTAAGCGGAATACCCGCATAAGCACTACAACCTGCAGCGGCTGTAATACCCGGTACAATTTGATAATTTACGTTGTTAGCAGCCAGTACTTGTACTTCTTCGCCACCACGGCCATAAATAAACGGGTCACCACCTTTAATGCGGCACACTTTTTTGCCTTGTTTAGCAAGGTCGACCAACATTTGGTTGGTATCTTCTTGAACAACACTATGATCGCCTAAGCGTTTACCTACACAAATAAGGTCAGCATCACGGCGCACTAATTCCATAATTTCGTCAGAGACTAAAAAGTCATAAACGACGACGTCGGCTTGTTGCATAAGTTGCAGTGCTTTAAGTGTTAAAAGCTCTGGATCGCCAGGGCCTGCACCTACTACATATACTTCGCCTTCAGGTTCTGCTTTTGCATCTAGCATTTGCTCTAGTTGCTGCTGTGCGGCTTGGGTATCGCCGGTTTGTACTTTACTCACGACAGATGAGTCGAACACGCCTTCCCAAAATTGGCGGCGGTCTGAAAAATGCTTAAAGCGTTTTTTTACTTTGTCTCTAAAGCCACCGACAAGTGTTGCAAGTGGGCCAATATGATGTGGAATAAGAGTTTCGAGCTTTTCGCGTAAGCGACGTGCAAGTACGGGCGCTGTGCCAGCACTTGATATAGCAATCGTAATTGGGTCACGGTCAACAATGGATGGGAATATAAACGTACATTTAGGTTGGTCATCAACCACGTTTACAAACACATTGCGGGCATTGGCAAGTTCAAATACGTTGTTGTTTACTTCATCGCGGTCGGTTGCTGCAATAACAAGCATTTTGCCATCAAGGTGCGATTCATCAAAATAAGCATCAATAAGCGTTACTTCATTATTATGTGCATGCTCTTTTAGTTCGTCGCAAAACCAAGGTGCTACTAAAGTAACGCTTGCTCTCGCTTTTAAAAACGCGCGACATTTGCGTAAAGCGACCTCTCCACCGCCAACAACCAATACTGGTTTGTTGTCGAGTTTGGTAAAGATAGGTAAATACTGCACGTTAATAAGACCCCTAAACAAATTCAAATATAAGAAAACGCTTTATTCTGATATGCAGAATATAGCGGCTATCAATAAGTAAAAAATAATTAAAACCAAGTTGATATAACCAAAAGTTATAATAGGTGGGCTTTTTAGGCCTAAGAGCTAGTTAACAAGGGATTGCGCCGAGTTACAAGTAAAATAACCAGCTTATAGTGTTTGGTTATGAGCTATAGCGAGTTTGGTTTAATTTGTTAATATGGATGCATATCAAATTTTGTACTTATACCAATTGCATTAAATTAGTGATCTATTATAGCGACGAGAAAATAGCTCAATAGCAAGGCTAAAATTATGATACATAGTTGTTCTATATAAATAGTTTTTAACGTAGTTAGTGCGTTATTTAATACGCTAAAATGATCATGTTTTTAATAAAATTGGTATTACATAAGCAACGGAGCTCTAATGACACAACACCAAAAAGATGCCGCATTAGCAGTCGCACTGATGGATTTAACAAGCTTAAACACCAGCGATACCACCAAAAGCATTCAAGCACTTGTTGATAGCATAAATCCTACCTTAGGCACGCCTGCCGCTGTATGTGTTTATAGCGACTTTGTTGATGATGCAAAAATAGCACTCGCAGCGCGTGAGCTTAACCATGTTAAAGTCGCAACAGTTACTAACTTTCCAACAGGTGATGCACCACTGAGTGATGTAATTAACGAAACACTTATTGCTATAGAGCGCGGCGCAGACGAAATTGATTTGGTTATTCCTTATAAAAAACTAATAGCGGGCGATGCTCAAACTGTACTTAGCTATGTAAGCGAAAGTAAAAAAGCGTGTGGGTCGCGCGCGCAGCTTAAAGTAATAATAGAAAGCGGCGAGCTAAAAACCGACGCGCTTATTACTCAAGCCACGGAGCTTGCAATTGAAGGCGGTGCTGATTTTGTAAAAACCAGTACGGGTAAAGTAGCTGTAAATGCCACGCTTGAATCAACAAAAACTATGCTAACAGCCATTAAAAACTCAAATAAACGTGTGGGCTTTAAAGCGGCTGGCGGTGTTAAAACAGTGGCCGATGCTAGTGATTATTTAGCGCTAGCACGCGCAATAATGGGTGATGATTATTTGCAAGCAAATACATTTAGGTTTGGCGCTTCAAGCTTGTTAAGTGACGTTTATAAAACCATAGGGAAATAATCAATATCTTTGGATTGTAGGTTTATCTAACCGATTAAATTATTAGCAGTTTAAACAATAATGTAATTAATTAATTAGATTTTCCAATGTGGGTATCTTTTAGGCTTGTGTTAATGAACTGCGTAAGTATAATAGGCATCCACTTTGCAGGGGCGTAGTTCCAATTGGTAGAACAGCGGTCTCCAAAACCGATGGTTGGGAGTTCGAATCTCTCCGCCCCTGCCAGTTTTACTTGTTATTTGAGTAGTCTGAGATTAAAAACCGGTTTAAATTAAGTCTGTTTTTAAGTTTAGATTTTAATGGATTAACCCTGCCGTAGTGTAGGGTTGTTGTGTCTGTAGTTAAGGTAATAATATTATGAGCACGAATGTAGAAACACCATCAAGTGCGATGGAGTCAGTAAAGTGGTTAGTAGCAATCGCGCTACTTGCAGGCGCAGTTGTTGGTAATCACATGTATGCAGATCAATCTGTATTACTACGTGCTATTGGCGTTGTTGTTGCAATAGCGGCCGGATTAGCAATTGCCTCGCAAACATTTAAGGGACGTAACTTTCTTGCTTTCGCTAAAGAAGCTCGAATTGAAGTACGCAAAGTTATTTGGCCAACGCGCCAAGAAACTACCCACACGACATTAATTGTAATGGTTGCAACAGTGATTATGGCACTTATCCTTTGGGGATTAGATGGCATTTTATTCCGCGCTGTAGGCTTTTTAACTGGATTGGAGATCTGATCCCATGTCGGATGAGAACGAGAACAAAGAAATTAAGTTACGTTGGTATGTAGTACAGGCCTTTTCTGGTTACGAAAAGCGTGTAGCTCAAACGTTAATTGAACATATTAAAATCGAAGGTCTAGAATCGAGCTTTGGTGAGATATTAGTACCAACTGAAGAAGTTGTTGAGATGCGCGCTGGCCAAAAGCGTAAATCTGAGCGTAAATTCTTCCCAGGTTATGTATTAGTACAAATGGATATGAATGACGCAAGCTGGCACTTAGTGAACAGCACAGAACGCGTTATGGGCTTTATTGGTGGTACGTCTGATCGTCCTGCTCCTATCAGCCCTAAAGAAGCTGAGCGCATTCTTAATCGCCTACAAGAAAATGCTGAAGCACCTAAACCTGCTACATTATTTGAACCAGGTGAAGTTGTACGCGTTACAGATGGTCCATTTGCAGATTTCAGTGGTGTAGTTGAAGAAGTTGACTACGAAAAGAGCCGCGTAAAAGTATCTGTACTTATTTTTGGTCGTTCTACGCCAGTTGAGCTTGAATTCGGTCAAGTTGAGCAAGATAAGTAATTGATTAAAAAAGCTTCGCTAATTTTTATTTAAATTTTGGCATGAAGCTTGAAAAAGGCCGCTGATTAACTTATAATCAGCGGCCTTTTTGTATTAAGGTAAAATTTATTTTTTACTGTGCAAAAAGTACGAAACCAATTTTTAAACTGGGAAGCCGTTAGAGTACGCGTCCTCGCGCGCACAAGGCTGAGACCCACCAAATGAGGTATTTATAATGGCTAAAAAAGTTGAAGCTCTAATCAAGCTACAAGTTGCCGCTGGTATGGCTAATCCTAGTCCTCCAGTAGGTCCTGCACTAGGTCAACACGGTGTAAACATCATGGAATTCTGTAAAGCGTTTAACGCACGTACAGAGTCTATCGAAAAAGGCGCTCCAGTTCCTGTAGTGATCTCTGTTTACGGTGACCGTTCATTTACGTTCGACATGAAAACGCCACCTGCTGCTTACTTACTTAAGAAAGCTGCTGGTATCAAGTCAGGCTCAGGCCGTCCTAACACTGATAAAGTAGGCACAGTAACTCGTGCTCAACTTGAAGAAATTGTTGAGACAAAACGAACTGACCTTACAGCTGCCGATATGGACGCAGCGGTTCGCACTATCGCAGGTTCTGCGCGTGCGATGGGCTTGAACGTAGAGGACTAAGAAATGGCTAAATTAACTAAACGTATGCGTACTATCCGCGAAAAAGTGGAAGTAACTAAAGATTACGAAATCAATGAAGCAGTTGCTCTTTTAAAAGAGTTAGCGACAGCTAAATTCGTAGAAAGTGTTGACGTTGCCGTTAACCTTGGTATCGATGCTCGTAAATCTGATCAAAACGTTCGTGGTGCTACTGTACTACCTAACGGTACTGGTCGTGACGTTCGTGTTGCTGTATTCACACAAGGCGCTAATGCAGAAGCTGCAAAAGAAGCCGGTGCTGAATTAGTAGGTATGGAAGATCTTGCTGAACTAGTTAAAAAAGGCGAGATGAACTTTGACGTTGTTGTTGCATCACCAGACGCTATGCGTGTTGTTGGTCAACTAGGTCAAATCTTAGGCCCACGTGGTCTAATGCCAAACCCTAAAACTGGTACTGTAACGCCTAACGTTGCAGAAGCAGTTAAAAATGCTAAAGCAGGTCAAGTACGTTACCGTAATGACAAAAATGGCATCATCCATACTACTATTGGTAAGGTTGATTTCACTGCAGAGCAGTTACAACAAAACCTTGAAGCTCTAATTGTTGCGCTTAAGAAGGCTAAACCTTCTCAAGCTAAAGGTGTTTACTTGAAGAAAGTAACTATCTCTACAACAATGGGCGCAGGTGTTTCTGTTGACCAAAACACTTTAAGCACTATTGTTGCTTAATTGAGTGTTTACATGGCGTGAAATTTGTACTATAATTTCGCGCCATTTTGTTGATTAATTTATTAATTTGCAAAGTAAAGAATTCGGGTTGAAGTCCATAATTTCGTTAAGCCTTCGGGGTTAACGATAAATTGGGCTTCCGTCCAAGACCGTAGGTGGCTTCGGCCTTAATATTCACCTACGTAGACGGTGTAGACCCCAGATAGATTTTTCCTAATCCTTCTGGCTCTCGCCGTAAAAAGCATCTCTACCTTGTTTGGTAGGGAAGAGTAGAACAGGGGAATCCGATAATCGGTACCCCCATTAAACCAGGAGTAACACCCATGGCTTTAAATCTTCAAGGCAAAAAAGCAATAGTTGCTGAAGTCAACGAAGCAGCCAATGGTGCTCTATCTGCAGTTGTTGCAGATTCTCGTGGTGTAACAGTTGGCGCAATCACTGCCCTTCGTAAAGAAGCTCGTGCAAATGGTGTTTGGATGAAAGTTGTCCGTAACACTTTAGCAAAACGTGCTCTTGAAGGAACAGATTTTGAGTGTCTTTCTGATTCATTTGTTGGTCCAAGCTTAATCGCTTTCTCATCAGAGCACCCAGGTGCTGCTGCGCGTATCTTTTCAGATTTCGCGAAAAAGAATGAGAAATTCGAGCTTAAAACGGCCGCTTTTGAAGGAAATGTTGTTGATGCAGCAATGCTTGCTACATTACCTACATACGATGAAGCTGTTGCACGCTTAATGAGTGCTATGAAAGAAGCGTCTGCTGGCAAATTGTGTAAAACAATTGAAGCAGTACGTGTACAGAAAGAAGAGCAAGCTGCTTAATTTTAAGCTGTTTAATCTCACTTTCGGTGTAAAATTTATTTGGACTTAATGTCCGTTAATTATTAGGAAATTTGTAATGTCTGTATCTAAAGACCAAATCCTTGACGCAATTGCTGAAATGTCAGTAATGGACGTTGTTGCTCTTATCGAAGCAATGGAAGAAAAATTCGGCGTAACTGCTGCAGCTGCAATGGTAGCTGGTCCAGCTGCTGAAGCTGCTGAAGAGAAAACAGAATTTGACGTAATCCTTACTGGCGCTGGCGCTAACAAGGTTTCTGCAATCAAAGCTGTTCGTAGCGCAACTGGCCTAGGCCTTAAAGAAGCGAAAGCTCTTGTTGAAGCTGCTCCTACACCTGTTAAAGAAGGTGTATCTAAAGAAGAAGCTGAAGCACTTGCAAAAGATCTTACTGAAGCTGGTGCTGAAGTTGAGGTTAAGTAATTTAGCTTTTGCTAAGTTCGCTGCCTGAGAAATCAGGCAAGGGCTGGTGATTATTTAATCACCGGCCTTTTTGCGCTATAGAGTGATGCACTCTTTTAGTTCAAATAAAATCTGATTTTTTCTTTACTTTCAACGCTTTATAGTTTGCTAGTGTTAAAGTGGGATCTAATTAGAACAACAGTTAAATGTTGTAAAATCTTGGCATAGCTGCCAGTTAAGTCTGTTCTTACAAGAACAGGTCGGGTCAAAGATCAGCAAGCTGAGGAACCCCATGGCTTACTCTTATTCTGAAAAGAAACGTATCCGTAAGGATTTTGGTAAACGTCCACAAGTTTTGGATATACCTTTTTTACTGTCTACACAGTTAGAATCGTTTAAAAAATTCTTAGTGCCGGACGCTGATGGCGATCATGGTTTGGAAGCTGCCTTCCGTTCTGTGTTCCCTATTAAAAGCTACTCGGGAAATTCTGAGCTTCAATACGTAAGTTACCGTATTGGTGAGCCAGTTTTCGATGTAAAAGAATGTCAAATTCGCGGTGTGACTTATTCTGCTCCACTTCGCGTGAAACTGCGTCTTGTTGTTATGGACAAAGAAGCACCAGGCACAGTTAAAGACATTAAAGAGCAAGAAGTTTACATGGGCGAAATTCCGCTCATGACAGATACCGGTACTTTTGTAATCAATGGTACAGAGCGTGTTATCGTTTCTCAGCTACACCGTAGCCCTGGTGTATTCTTTGATAACGACCGCGGTAAAACCCATTCATCGGGTAAAGTATTATATAACGCACGCGTTATACCTTACCGTGGTTCATGGTTAGACTTCGAATTTGATGCAAAAGATAACTTATATGTACGTATTGACCGCCGTCGTAAATTACCGGCGTCTATCATCCTACGTGCACTAGAGTATTCTAGCGAAGAAATCCTAGATATGTTCTTCGATAACACTACGTTTGAAGTAACGAATGGTAAAGTTCTTATGGAACTTGTACCTTCGCGTTTACGTGGTGAAACTGCCGCTTTTGATATCAAGAGCGAAGACGGTGAAGTATTTGTTGAAAGCGGTCGTCGTGTTACGGCTCGCCACATCAAGAGCATCGAGAAGAAAGGCATTAAGCAATTAGAAGTACCACATGAGTACATCATTGGCCGTATTGTAGCTAAAAACTATGTTGATGAGTCAACTGGTGAAGTTATTGCAAATGCAAATGACGAGCTAACTCTAGAGCTAATGGCTGAATTGGTTAAAGCCGGTCACACTAAAATTGATACTTTATATATCAATGAAGTGGACAGCGGTGCTTACATGTCAAATACATTGAACATTGACTCTTCAAGCAGCCGTTTAGAAGCACTAGTAGAAATTTACCGCATGATGCGCCCAGGCGAGCCACCGACGAAAGACGCGGCTGAAGCCTTATTCCAGAACTTGTTCTTCTCTGAAGAGCGTTATGACTTATCTACTGTAGGTCGTATGAAGTTCAATAGCCGTGTTGGTTACGATACAGACACAGGCCCAGGCACATTAAGCAAAGAAGACATCGTGTCTGTTATGAAAGTATTAATTGCTATTCGTAACGGTCAAGGCGATGTTGATGATATCGATCACTTAGGCAACCGTCGTATACGTAGTGTTGGCGAAATGGCTGAGAACCAATTCCGTGTTGGTCTAGTACGTGTTGAACGTGCTGTACGTGAGCGTTTAAGCTTAGGTGACCTTGACGCGATAATGCCACAAGATCTTATTAACGCTAAGCCTATTTCGGCAGCGGTTAAAGAGTTCTTCGGCTCGTCTCAGTTATCACAGTTTATGGACCAAAATAACCCACTATCAGAAGTTACGCATAAACGTCGTATCTCTGCATTAGGTCCGGGCGGTCTAACTCGTGAACGCGCAGGCTTTGAAGTACGTGACGTTCACGTAACTCACTATGGTCGCGTATGTCCAATCGAGACTCCTGAGGGTCCAAACATCGGTCTAATTAACTCGTTGTCTACGTACGCACGTACAAATGACTACGGTTTCTTAGAAACACCTTACCGCAAAGTGGTAGATGGTGTTGTAACTGATGAAGTTGATTACTTATCAGCCATTGAAGAAGGTCAGTTTGTTATCGCACAGGCGAACTCAAACTTAACTGAAACCAATGAGTTTGTTGATGAACTTATTCCATGTCGTCACAAAGGTGAATCTACCTTTATGGGTCGCATGGACCAGCAGTATATGGATGTATCACCACAACAGGTGATCTCTGTAGCGGCAGCACTTATCCCGTTCCTAGAACACGATGATGCTAACCGTGCATTGATGGGTTCAAACATGCAACGCCAAGCAGTACCAACATTGAAAGCGGATAAACCGTTAGTAGGTACTGGTATTGAGTTAACACTAGCGAAAGACTCTGGTGTAACTATCGTTGCTAAACGTGGTGGTGAAGTAATGTATGCTGACGCAAGTCGCATCGTTGTAAATGTACATGAAGAAGAACGCATCCCAGGTGAAGCGGGCATCGACATCTACAACTTAACCAAATACACACGTTCTAACCAAAATACATGTATTAACCAAAAACCAACTTGTATGGTTGGCGAACCGGTTACTCGTGGTGACGTGTTAGCAGATGGTCCTTCGACTGACTTAGGTGACTTAGCCCTTGGTCAAAACCTTCGCGTGGCATTCATGCCATGGAACGGTTACAACTTCGAAGATTCAATCTTGTTATCAGAGCGCGTAGTTGAAGAAGATCGTCTAACGACTATCCATATTCAAGAACTACAGTGTGTTGCCCGTGATACTAAATTAGGTCCTGAAGAGATCACTGCAGATATCCCGAATGTGGGTGAATCTGCGCTAGGCAAGCTTGATGAATCAGGCGTTGTATATATTGGTGCTGAAGTTAAAGGCGGCGATATCCTAGTAGGTAAAGTGACTCCTAAAGGCGAGACACAGCTTACACCTGAAGAGAAGCTACTACGTGCTATCTTCGGCGAAAAAGCGTCTGACGTTAAAGACAGCTCTTTACGTGTACCAAACTCTGTAACTGGTACTGTAATTGACGTGCAAGTTTTCACCCGTGATGGTGTTGAAAAAGATAAACGTGCGTTAGAAGTTGAAGATATGCAGCTTCGCGAAGCGAAGAAAGACTTCAACGAAGAGTTCCGTATTTTAGAAGCAGGCGTTTTAGACCGTGCACGCAAGCTACTTATAGCTGCTGGTTTTGATGAAGAAAAACTTGCATCTCTTAATGCTGAAAAAGTACTTACGCAAAGCCTTGCTGAAGAAGACAAGCAAGCTGAGCTTGAGCAACTAGCTGCACAGTACGATGAGCTTAAAGCTGAATACGATAAAAAGTTTGAAAACAAACGTCGTAAAATTACCCAAGGTGATGATTTAGCACCAGGCGTACTTAAGATTGTTAAAGTATACCTAGCTGTTAAACGTCGTATCCAACCGGGTGATAAAATGGCGGGTCGTCACGGTAACAAAGGTGTTATCTCGACTATCGTACCAGTAGAAGATATGCCTTACGATGACAAAGGTCGTACGGTAGATATCGTATTGAATCCACTAGGTGTACCATCGCGTATGAACATCGGTCAGATCCTTGAAACACATATGGGTCTTGCTGCACGTGGTATCGGTGAACGTATTGAAGAGATGATGAAAGAACAACGTGAGCTTCATGAGCTACGTGAATTCATCAAGCAAGCTTACGAAATTGGTGAATCTCGCCAAGTTGTAGACATTGCTAGCTTCACTGATGACGAAATTCGTCGTCTAGCTGAAAACTTAAAAGGTGGTTTACCAATAGCTACTCCTGCATTTGATGGCGCGAAAGAAAGCGAAATCAAAGACATGCTTGAGCTTGGTGGATATCCTCGAAGTGGTCAGGTTACACTTTATGATGGCCGTACTGGCGATCAGTTTGAACGTCAAGTAACTGTTGGTTACATGTACATGCTTAAACTTAACCACTTGGTTGACGATAAGATGCACGCACGTTCTACTGGTTCTTACAGCCTTGTTACTCAGCAGCCGCTGGGTGGTAAAGCACAGTTCGGTGGCCAGCGTTTTGGTGAGATGGAAGTATGGGCACTTGAAGCTTACGGTGCTGCTTACACTCTACAAGAAATGCTAACAGTGAAATCGGATGACGTGAACGGTCGTACTAAGATGTATAAAAACATCGTTGATGGTAACCATAAAATGGAACCAGGTATGCCAGAATCGTTCAACGTATTGTTGAAAGAAATCCGCTCACTGGGTATCAACATCGAGTTGGAAGAAAATTAAGCCAATTAGATGCTGCAGTTAACGCTGCAGCATCTGTTATGGCTGAATAGAATGTAGGGACGAGACTATCCGTCCTCAAGATTAACTCCGACAGGAGAGCTAAGGTGAAAGACTTACTTAAGTTTCTGAAGCAACAAAATAAGACCGAAGAATTCGATGCAATTCGCATTGGTCTTGCTTCACCAGACATGGTTCGTTCATGGTCATACGGTGAAGTAAAGAAACCTGAGACTATTAACTACCGTACTTTCAAGCCTGAGCGCGACGGCTTATTCTGTGCCCGTATTTTCGGCCCAGTGAAAGATTATGAGTGTTTATGTGGTAAATATAAACGCCTTAAACACCGTGGTGTGATCTGTGAAAAGTGTGGCGTTGAAGTAACACTCACTAAAGTGCGACGCGATCGTATGGGTCATATCGACCTTGCGAGCCCAGTTGCACATATATGGTTTTTAAAATCATTACCGTCACGTATTGGCTTAATGCTAGATATGACGCTTCGTGATATTGAACGTGTTCTTTACTTCGAATCATTCGTAGTAACTGAGCCTGGTATGACAACGCTTGAGCGTGGTCAACTATTAGGTGAAGAAGAATACTTAGATTCACTAGAAGAGCACGGTGATGAATTTGAAGCGAAGATGGGTGCTGAAGCAGTTTTAGACTTGCTTCGTGAACTTGATCTTGCTCAATTAATTGCTGAGATGCGTGAAGAGTTACCAACAATTAACTCTGAAACTAAGCGTAAAAAAATCACTAAACGTCTTAAGTTAATGGAATCGTTCCACCAATCAGGTAATAACCCTGAGTGGATGATCATGACAGTACTTCCAGTATTGCCACCTGATCTACGTCCATTAGTACCATTAGACGGTGGTCGTTTTGCGACATCTGATCTAAACGACCTTTACCGTCGTGTTATTAACCGTAATAACCGTCTTAAGCGTCTACTAGATTTAGCAGCACCAGACATTATTGTACGCAACGAAAAACGTATGTTACAAGAAGCGGTAGATGCGCTACTTGATAACGGTCGTCGTGGTCGTGCAATTACAGGTTCTAACAAACGTCCTCTTAAATCTCTTGCTGATATGATCAAGGGTAAGCAAGGTCGTTTCCGTCAGAACTTACTTGGTAAGCGTGTAGATTATTCAGGCCGTTCTGTAATCACAGTAGGTCCTACACTTAAGCTTCACCAATGTGGTCTTCCTAAGAAGATGGCACTAGAGTTATTCAAACCATTCATCTATGGCAAATTAGAGCGTCGCGGCATGGCTACGACAATCAAAGCAGCTAAGAAGATGGTTGAACGTGAAGTTCCGGAAGTATGGGATGTACTTGACGAAGTAATTCGTGAACATCCAGTATTACTTAACCGTGCACCAACACTTCACCGTTTGGGTATCCAAGCGTTTGAACCTGTGCTTATCGAAGGTAAAGCGATTCATTTGCATCCATTAGTATGTGCGGCCTACAACGCCGATTTCGATGGTGACCAAATGGCGGTACACGTACCGTTAACAATCGAAGCACAGCTTGAAGCTCGTGCCTTAATGATGTCAACAAACAACATTCTATCTCCTGCGAATGGTGAGCCAATCATCGTTCCTTCACAGGATGTTGTATTGGGTCTTTATTACATGACTCGTGACCGCATTAACGCTAAAGGCGAAGGCGCGATATTTAAAGATCCAAAAGAAGCAGAAAAAGCATACCGCAGCGGCAATGCAGACCTTCACGCAATCGTGAAAGTACGTATTAGCCAATCAGTTAAAAACGAAGACGGCATAGTAGAAGACACTGTGACTGTTATCGATACAACTGTTGGTCGTGCAATTCTGTCTCTAATTTTACCTAAAGGCATGCCGTTTGCGTCAATCAACCAGCCGCTAGGTAAAAAGCAGATTTCTGGCTTATTGAATGAGTGTTACCGTCGTCTAGGTCTTAAAGATACAGTTATCTTTGCTGACCAAGTTATGTACACCGGTTTCCATTATGCAATGAAGTCAGGTGTTTCTATCGGTATTGATGACTTAGTTATCCCACCGATTAAAGCACAGATAATTGAATCAGCTGAAGCTGAAGTGACTGAAATCAACCAACAATTCCAATCAGGTCTTGTAACGGCTGGTGAAAAGTACAATAAAGTTATCGATATCTGGTCACGTGTAAACGAAAACTTATCACGTGAGATGATGGCTAACTTGTCAAAAGATACAGTTATCAATGCAAAAGGTGAAGAAGTAGAGCAACCGTCATTTAACTCAGTGTTTATGATGGCCGACTCAGGTGCTCGTGGTAGTGCTGCACAGATTCGTCAGTTGGCGGGTATGCGTGGTCTAATGGCACGTCCAGATGGTTCAATCATCGAGACGCCAATCACAGCTAACTTCCGTGAAGGTCTAAACGTACTTCAGTACTTCATCTCAACGCATGGTGCGCGTAAAGGTCTTGCCGATACAGCACTTAAAACAGCAAACTCGGGTTACCTAACGCGTCGTCTAGTAGACGTTGCACAAGATTTGGTAATCAATGAAGATGACTGTGGCACAGAAGATGGCTTAACAATGAAACCGCTTATTGAAGGTGGTGATGTTGTAGAAGCACTTCGCGAACGTGTTCTAGGTCGTGTTGTTGCTGAAGATATTGTAATTCCAGGTACTAATACTGTACTTGTTGAACGTAATGTTATGCTTGACGAAAAACTGTGTGACCTTTTAGAAGAGCACTCAGTAGATGAAGTTCGCGTACGTTCTGTTATCACATGTGATAATGACTTTGGTGTTTGTGCTAACTGTTACGGTCGTGACCTAGCACGTGGTCACATCATCAACGCTGGTGAATCAGTGGGTGTTATCGCGGCTCAATCAATCGGTGAGCCGGGTACACAGTTAACAATGCGTACCTTCCACATCGGTGGTGCGGCATCTAGAGCATCTGCAGAAAATAATGTACAAGTTAAAACTAACGGTACATTAAAACTTCATAACTCTAAGTACGTATTAAACACAGACGGTAAGATTGTTATTACCTCTCGTTCTACGGAAATTACTATCATCGATAGTCATGGTCGTGAGAAAGAGCGTTATAAAGTACCTTACGGTGCGGTACTAACAGTGCAAGACAATGCAGAAGTTCAAGGTAATGACATCGTCGCTACTTGGGACCCGCATAGTCACCCAATCGTTCTTGAGCATAAGTCAAAAGTATCGTTCAGCGATATCGATGATTCAAATACTGAAGCACAGACTGATGAACTAACCGGTTTAACCCGTGTAGTTGTAAAAGATCTTGCTAAAGTAAATACGAAAGAACCAAAGCTTATCATTGAAAGTGAAGAGCGCGGTCTGCAAGAAACACGTCTTCCTTCATTCACTACGATTGAAGTTATTGACGGCGTTACAGCAAACCCAGGTGACGTGTTAGCACGTATTCCGCAAGAAGGTTCGAAAACTCGTGATATCACGGGTGGTCTACCACGCGTAGCCGACTTATTTGAAGCTCGTAAGCCAAAAGATCCAGCTATATTAGCTGAAGTAACTGGTACAATTAGCTTCGGTAAAGAGACTAAAGGTAAGAAGCGTTTAGTTATTACTCCAGCTGAAGGTGATCATTACGAAGAGATGATTCCTAAGTGGCGTCAACTTAACGTGTTTGAAGGTGAGCAAGTGTCTAAAGGTGAAGTTATTGCCGATGGTCCTGAATCACCGCATGACATCTTACGCCTACGTGGTGTGACTCATGTTGCTAACTATATCGTTAACGAAGTGCAAGAGGTTTACCGTTTGCAAGGCGTTAAGATCAATGACAAGCACATTGAAACAATTATCCGTCAAATGTTACGTAAATGTACCATTATGCACGGCGGTGATACTGACTTCTTAGCCGGTGAACAAATCGAAGTGGCGCGCGTTAATATCGCAAACCGTGACCTTGAAAAACAAGGTAAGATACCAGCTAAGTTTGAAATCCAGTTAATGGGTATCACAAAAGCATCACTAGCAACAGAATCTTTCATCTCTGCAGCGTCTTTCCAAGAGACAACACGTGTTCTTACAGATGCGGCAGTGAATGGTAAGAGCGATGAGCTTCGCGGTCTTAAAGAAAACGTAATTGTGGGTCGTTTGATCCCAGCCGGTACCGGTTTTGCGTATCATCAAGAACGTATGGCTCGCCGTAAACAAAGCAAAGTAGTAGTAGAAGAGCAAACAGTAAGTGCAGAAGAGGCGACTCAAGCACTTACAGACGCTCTAAATGCTGATTTGTCTGGAAATCAATAAACTGTTCTTAATCAATAGATTAAGTGAACGTAAGGCAGTTATATGCTGTCTTACGATTAGTTTAGGTTGACAGGTTAAACTTTGCTCATTAAAATTCCGCCACCCATTTACTTGTGTGCTTAATGCAGGCTCGTAAATAAAGGGCGGATTTTTTTATTTTTTTCAGTAGTAATTTTAATTTCAGGAGCTATTTAAATGGCAACTATTAACCAGCTAGTGCGTAAGCCACGCCGTAGCAAGGTTACGAAAAGTAACTCAGCTGCACTAAAAGCGTGTCCGCAAAAGCGCGGTGTATGTACTCGCGTATATACAACTACACCTAAGAAACCAAACTCGGCGTTACGTAAAGTAGCACGTGTACGTTTAACTAACGGTTTCGAAGTAACTTCATACATTGGCGGTGAAGGTCATAACCTTCAAGAGCATAGTGTAATCCTAATCCGTGGTGGTCGTGTTAAAGATTTACCAGGTGTGCGTTTTCACACTGTTCGTGGTGCACTTGACTGTGCAGGTGTTAGCGATCGTCGTCAAGCTCGTTCTAAATACGGTGCAAAACGCCCTAAAGGGTAATTGTATTCCGTTAGTAAGGCCAAGCACTAAATATTTATAATTATTGTTTTGGGTGATTGACTCGAAAGAGCAAACCTGAATAAACCGGAGATACAAAATGCCTAGAAGACGCGTAATCGGTCAACGTAAAATTCTTCCAGATCCTAAGTTCGGATCGGAACTTCTTGCTAAATTCGTTAACATCGTGATGTTAGACGGCAAGAAATCTACTGCTGAAAAAATTGTTTATGGTGCGCTAGACGTGGCTGCTGAGAAATCAGGCAAGTCGCACCTAGAAATCTTTGAAACTGCACTTGATAACATCCGTCCACAGGTAGAGGTTAAATCTCGCCGTGTTGGTGGTTCAACTTATCAAGTACCAGTTGAAGTACGTCCAGTTCGTCGTAACGCATTAGGTATGCGTTGGTTAGTAGACGCTGCACGTAAGCGTGGCGAAAAATCTATGGGCTTACGTTTAGCTCAAGAAATCGTTGACGCTTCTGATAATAAAGGCACTGCGGTTAAGAAACGTGAAGACGTTCACCGTATGGCTGAAGCGAATAAAGCATTCGCTCATTACCGTTGGTAATCTGTCTTTAACCTTTAAGAGGATCATATGGCACGTACAACTCCACTTGAGCGCTATCGTAATATAGGTATTGTTGCTCACGTAGATGCAGGCAAAACCACCACAACAGAACGTGTTCTGTTCTACACAGGTCTTTCTCATAAGATCGGTGAAGTACATGATGGCGCTGCAACTATGGATTGGATGGAGCAGGAACAAGAGCGTGGTATCACAATCACTTCTGCTGCAACAACGTGTTTTTGGAAAGGGATGGATGCTCAATTTGACGCCCATCGTATCAATATTATTGATACTCCAGGACACGTAGATTTCACTATCGAAGTAGAGCGTTCTTTACGCGTACTAGATGGTGCGGTAGTTGTTCTTTGTGCTTCATCTGGTGTACAGCCGCAAACTGAGACAGTTTGGCGTCAAGCGAACAAATACGAAGTTCCGAGAATGATCTTCGTAAATAAAATGGATCGCACGGGCGCAGACTTCTTAGCAGTGGTCAGCCAGGTGAAATCTCGTCTTGGAGCAACGCCTGTTCCAATTCAGTTGCCTGTAGGCGCTGAGGACGACTTTAAAGGTGTTATTGACCTTATAAAAATGAAAGTGATTAACTGGAACGAAGCGGACCAGGGTATGACTTTCTCTTATGAGGCAATACCGGCAGAACTTCTGGAATTAGCTGAAGAATGGCGCGCTCATTTAGTTGAAAGCGCTGCTGAAGCAACAGAAGAACTAATGGATAAATACTTAGAAGGTGAAGAGTTAAGTGAAGCAGAAATTAAAAATGCTTTACGCCAACGAACATTAGCAAATGAGATTGTTCCAGTTACTTGTGGTAGCGCATTTAAAAACAAAGGCGTTCAAGCTGTGCTTGATGGCGTTGTTGAATATATGCCGTCACCAGAGCAAGTGAAACAAATCCAAGGTATCTTAGAAAATGGTACTGAGGAAGAACGTCCAGCTAATGATAAAGCGCCGTTTGCTGCACTCGCATTTAAGATTGCAACAGACCCGTTTGTTGGAACCTTGACCTTTTTCCGTGTTTACTCTGGTACTGTTAAACAGGGTGACACGGTATATAATCCAGTAAAAAGTAAGCGTGAGCGACTTGGCCGTATCGTACAGATGCATTCAAACTCTCGTGAAGAGATCAAAGAAGTTTTCGCAGGCGACATCGCGGCAGCTATTGGTCTTAAAGACGTAACAACAGGTGAAACACTGTGTGATCCGAATTCTATTATTACGCTTGAGCGTATGGAATTCCCAGAACCAGTAATCTCTATTGCGGTTGAGCCCCGCACTATAGCTGACCAAGATAAGATGGGTATCGCACTAGGTAAACTAGCTGCTGAAGATCCTTCTTTTCGCGTACAAACTGACGAAGAATCAGGCCAGGTTATAATCTCTGGCATGGGTGAACTTCACTTAGATATCATCGTCGACCGTATGAAACGTGAATTCAGTGTTGAATGTAACGTTGGTAAGCCGCAGGTCTCATACCGAGAAGCTATTCGTTCAACTGTTAAGGTTGAAGGGAAGTTTATACGTCAGTCAGGTGGTCGTGGCCAATATGGACACGTTTGGATTAAACTTGAACCGATGGATATTACGGATGATGAGTCACCAATTTACGAGTTCGTTAACGAAACCGTAGGTGGTTCAGTTCCTAAAGAATTCGTTCCTGCGGTAGACAAAGGTATCCAAGAGCAAATGTCTCAAGGTGTACTGGCAGGCTACCCATTACTTGGCGTTAAAGCGACTTTATATGATGGTTCATTCCATGATGTAGATTCGAATGAAATGGCATTTAAAATAGCAGGTTCACTGGCAATGAAAAACGGGGCGCTTGAAGCTAACCCTGTACTTTTAGAGCCAGTAATGAAGGTTGAAGTACTCACTCCTGATTCAAATATGGGTGATGTAGTTGGCGACTTAAACCGTCGCCGCGGCATAATCGAAGGCATGGAAGATGCATTAGGTGGACTTAAGCAAATTAATGCGCAAGTTCCTCTTTCTGAAATGTTTGGTTATGCAACTGCTTTACGATCTGCAACACAGGGCCGTGCCTCATACTCTATGGAGTTTGTGAAGTACGCTGAAGCCTCTAAAAATGTCGCAGATACAATAATTTCAGCTCGCGCTGTTATATAATTTTAGCTTGTCTGGCTCAATAGTGAGTCAGGCTTTAATTTCTTTATTAGGAATTTTTTAAGATGGCAAAAGAAAAGTTTGAACGCGTAAAACCGCACGTAAACGTTGGTACAATCGGCCACGTTGACCACGGTAAAACTACACTAACTGCAGCAATCACTAACGTACTTGCAAAAGTATACGGCGG